>JBCKTZ010000040.1:0-12265 GCA_038925245.1 Gallionellaceae bacterium | reverse complement strand
CAGGTAGCGATTCAGGATCGGCTATCTCACCACGAAGATATGTCCCCATCGTCTAGAGGCCTAGGACACCGCCCTTTCACGGCGATAACACGAGTTCGAATCTCGTTGGGGACGCCAATTTTTAAAGCTACTCTGCCGCCATGCAAAAGCATAAGCGGTAAAAGGGCGGGTTTCAAAGTTAATTTTTAGTCTTGTTTCAATAGGTAAGTATTTTTGCTATACTTATGAATTAAATGTTTTTAATCTGGCTGGTGTCTTTAGTGATGGCTGTGTGACATTTGGGTGATGGTTGCGGGGCATTTGCTTAGTCAGGCTGGTGGCATAAAATTTTCATAGCGGGCGCTGGTTGATCACGGCTAATTTTTGATCGCCAATGTTTCGTTGAGTTAGATGGGCTTCGTGCCCGTTTTTTATTTGTGGGTGCGGATCATGGATGTGACTAAGCTGGTTGGAACAACGCTGACTGGATTGGGGTATGAGTTGGTTGATATTGAGACTTCTGGTCGGGGGTTGATGCGTATTTTGATGGACAAGCCTGCGGGTATTACCGTGGAGGATTGCGAAATAGTGAGCAATCAGTTGACCCGATTGTTTTTGGTGGAAGGGGTGAATTTTGAGCGCCTCGAAATTTCATCGCCGGGCATGGACAGGCCGTTAAAGAAAGAGGCTGACTTTGTGCGTTTCTCCGGTAACAAGGCGCAGATAAAATTGCGCATGCCCTTGTCCGGTCGAAAGAATTTTGTGGGTATTTTGGGTGCTATCGAAAATAGCATTTTGCAGTTTGATGTGGATGGTAAGCAGGTGGCAATTGAGTTGTCGAATATAGATAAAGCGCGTTTGGTGCCGGTATTTTAAGGTACCTTTGAGTGATATAAGGACACCTCTAAAGATTCAAAATTCTAAGAGAAACAAGGCGCGATGAAATTTTTGAGTAACGCAGTATCTTGACGAAGTTTGAATTTTTAGAGGTGTTCATAACCCGCTTGTGTCAGACAAGCAGTTTAAATGGTTGGAGACGGTAATGAGTCGTGAAGTTTTATTATTGGTGGATGCCCTTGCACGTGAAAAGAACGTGGATAAGGAAATTGTATTCGATGCGCTTGAAGCAGCATTAGCCTCTGCTACCAAAAAACGTTTTGGTGAAGAAGAAACGGATGTTCGCGTCAATATTGACCGTAATACCGGTGAATACCAGTCTTTCCGTTGCTGGGAAGTGATGGACGACGAGAACTTTGAAACGCCTGAATTGCATATCAAGTTGGCAGAGGCGCAAAAAATTGATCCTAATTATCAGTTAGGCGAGTTCGTTGAGGAGCCGCTGGAGTCGATTGATTTTGGCCGCATAGGCGCGCAAGCTGCCAAACAAGTTATTTTCCAGAAGATACGCGATGCTGAACGCGAACAGATTCTGGCCGACTTCATGGAGCGCAGCGAGCACCTGGTTTCAGGTACCGTGAAACGCATTGAGCGCGGTAACGCTATCATTGAATTTGGCAAGATAGAGGCGTTGTTGCCGCGCGATCAAATGATCCCGAAAGAAAATTTGCGCGTTGGCGATCGTGTGCGGGCTTATTTGCTGCGTGTTGACCGTACCGTGCGTGGTCCGCAAATCATTCTGTCGCGTATCACCCCTCAATTCTTGATCAAGTTGTTTGAGTTGGAGGTGCCGGAAATTGAGGAGGGTTTGCTGGAGATAGTCAGTGCTGCGCGTGATCCTGGCTCGCGTGCCAAGATAGCCGTGCGTTCCCACGATCAGCGCATAGATCCGATTGGAACCTGTGTAGGTATGCGCGGTTCTCGCGTGCAGGGTGTCACTAATGAGCTGGCCGGTGAGCGCGTGGATATTGTGTTGTGGTCTGCAGATCCCGCCACCAGTGTGATCAATGCCCTTGCTCCGGCCGAAGTGACCAGCATTGTGGTAGATGAAGACAAGCACAGCATGGACGTGATTGTTGAAGAGGAAAATCTGGCTCAGGCTATTGGACGCGGTGGTCAAAACGTGCGTCTTGCCAGCGAGCTAACTGGTTGGGAAATCAATCTGATGACGGTTGAAGAATCAAGCCAGAAAAACGAAGTTGAGTTTTCCAAAATTCGCGATTTGTTTATTGCCAAGCTGGATGTGGACGAAGATGTGGCGGATATTCTGGTACGCGAAGGTTTCAATACGCTGGAAGAGGTTGCGTATGTTCCGCTGGATGAAATGCTGGAAATCGAAGCGCTGGATGAAGACACCGTCAATGAATTGCGTAGTCGCGCTAGAAATTCCCTGCTCAATGCGGCAATTGTTAACGAAGAACGTGTAGAACACAGCATTGAAGATTTGCTTAAAATAGAAGGTATTGATGAGAGTGTCGCGCGAGCATTGGCAGGCAAGGGTGTGGATACGCAAGAGCAGTTGGCCGATTTGGATGCTGAGGAGTTGATGGAAATCACCGGCATGGATGAAGAGCATGCAAATCAGCTGATAATGGTGGCACGTGCGCCGTGGTTTGCCTGATCGTTATGGTAGTAGGATTTAGAGCTTGCTCGTTGATTAAACTTCTAGTTGTTGATTAGAGGATCTGGGTTTAAGGGGTTGTAATGGTAAAAATGAATGTAGCGCAATTTGCCACAGAGCTGGGTTTGCCAGTCGAGTTGCTGCTGGAACAGCTGCAGGCGGCCGGTGTTGCCAAAAAGCAGGAAATTGACCCTGTATCCGAACAGGACAAGGCAACGCTATTGGAGCATTTGCGTAGTACGCATGGCAGCAATACAGGAAAAATTACACTGACACGGCGCGAAACGACCTCTATAAAAAAAACTGACAGTAGCGGCAAAGCGCGCACCATTCAAGTAGAGGTTCGGAAGAAGCGTGTGGTAGCACCTGCAGACATTACTACACCGGCTGCCCAGATTCAGGCCGCACCTGTTGAGGTTGCTGCACTTGTAGAAGTGCAGGTTGCTGTTGAAACACCTGCCACTGTTGAAGAGAGTGCGCCAGCGAAACCCGAGGAAAAGGCCCAGGCTGTTAAGGTGGTTGACGAAAAGCAATTGACTGTACGCGAAATTGAAGCACGCAATCAGGCTGAATTGGCTGCTCGTCAAACTGCGGAAGTTCAGGCAAAGCAAGAACGCAGCAAACGAAAAGCTGCCTCTTTCCAGGTGCCGGAACCTGTTGTTGAGTTACAGCCGGTCGCGCAAGTTGTAGAAAACTCCATTAAAGTTACGGCTCCTGCAAACAAGGTTGCCCTTCCAGAGGGCACTCTGCATAGACCGACACCGAAGCCAGGCGACAAAATCGTCAGGCCTTCTGCCGCAAAAAAGGTCGACAAAGTGGCCGAAAAAGCCAGCCCCTGGGATCAGGCCGGCCACAAGAAACGTACACCTTCGAGAACTGTAGATGCGCGTGCAGGTGTGGGAGGCCGCACGGGCGGCTCGGCACGTTCGCCTCGTCATGACAGGCATTCCAAGGAAGATGCGGGTCTGCATGCTTTCTCTATGCCAACGGAAACAATCGTACAGGAGGTGATGGTTCCTGAAACTATCACAGTGGCAGAACTGGCGCAAAAGATGTCGGTAAAAGCCGCTGAAATCATTAAAATCCTGATGAAGATGGGCTCAATGGTAACCATCAACCAAGTGCTGGATCAGGATACCGCGATGATTCTGGTTGAGGAAATGGGGCATATTGCCAAAGCCGCAAAAACCGACGACCCTGATTCATTTTTGGCTGATGCCTCGGAGCACAAGGATCTCGTGCTGGAGCAGCGCGCCCCGGTCGTAACCGTGATGGGTCACGTCGACCATGGTAAAACGTCATTACTCGATTACATCCGCCGTACCCGTGTTGCCAGTGGTGAAGCCGGCGGCATTACACAGCATATCGGTGCATATCACGTTGAAACTGAGCGCGGCATGATCACCTTCCTGGACACGCCAGGACACGAGGCATTTACTGCAATGCGTGCCCGTGGTGCGAAAGTGACGGACATCGTTATTTTGGTAGTCGCTGCCGATGACGGCGTGATGCCGCAAACCAAAGAAGCGATCAGCCACGCCAAAGCAGCAGGCGTTCCCATCATCGTTGCCGTGACTAAAATTGATAAGCCAGATGCCAACTCCGATAAAGTCAGGCAAGAGCTGGTAGCCGAGGGGGTAGTGCCTGAGGATTGGGGCGGTGACGCCATGTTCGTCGAGGTTTCAGCCAAAACCGGGCAGGGTATTGATACACTGCTGGAAGGAATCCTGCTGCAAGCTGAGGTGCTTGAATTGAAAGCACCGAAAGACGCCCTAGCCAAAGGCATTGTTGTTGAAGCTAGGTTGGACAAGGGTCGTGGCCCTGTTGCAACAATGCTGGTTCAGTCTGGCACCCTTAAACGCGGAGATGCGGTATTGGTGGGTTCGGTTTTCGGTCGTGTACGTGCCATGCTGGACGAGAATGGTAAAGCTATACAGGCTGCAGGCCCCTCTATTCCGGTTGAAATTCAGGGTTTGTCTGAAGTTCCGATTGCCGGCTCTGAATTCGTTGTGCTTGCAGATGAAAAGAAAGCACGTGAAATTGCACTGTTCCGTCAAGGTAAATTCCGTGCGGTTAAACTGGCTAAACAACATGCTGCAAAACTGGAAAATATGTTTGAACAGATGGCAGAAGGTGAAGTACGAACCCTGTCGCTGATCGTCAAAACGGATGTCCAGGGTTCGGCAGAGGCTATTGCTCATGCGTTGGGTAAGCTTTCCACCAATGAAGTGAAGGTGAATCTGATTCACGGTGGAGTCGGCGCAATCAGCGAGTCAGATATTAACCTTGCGCTTGCTTCCAAAGCGATTGTTATCGGCTTCAATACGCGTGCCGACGTCGCTGCACGGAAACTGGCCGAGACATTCGGCGTGGATCTACGCTACTACAACATCATCTATGAGATGGTTGATGAAATTAAAGCTGCGCTATCAGGTATGTTACCACCCGAAAAGAGGGAAAATATTCTCGGTATGGTGGAAATTCGCCAAGTTTTCATTATCTCGAAAATCGGTACAGTCGCAGGCTGTTATGTGACAGAGGGTATGATCAAGCGCAATTCGCAGGTGCGTGTATTGCGTAACAACGTGGTGATACATACCGGCTACCTTGATTCACTGAAGCGCTTCAAAGATGATGCCAAGGAAGTTAAATCTAACTTTGAGTGTGGCTTGTCATTGCAGGGTTATAACGACCTTGAAGTGGGCGATCAGCTCGAAGCCTTTGAAATTGTTGAAGTGGCACGAGCCCTTTAATGCCCAAGGATTACGCCAGAACGGACAGAATCGCTGAGCAAATTCAACGTGAATTGGCTCAGTTTATTCGTTTGGATGTGAAAGATCCGCGTGTGCATATGGTGACCATCACGGGTGTTGAAGTCACAAGAGATTATGCGCATGCCAAGGTTTTTTACACGACACTGGAAGGTGATAGCAAAGAGTTGCAAAAGGGCTTGGAACGCACTTCAGGTTTCTTGCGCAGCAAGCTTGCTGCTGCCATGAAATTACGCATCACTCCTCAATTGCATTTTGCCTATGACGCCTCGGTTGAGCGTGGCTCACATCTTTCGCAACTGATAGATAAAGCAATCGCCAGCGATAACTCTTCCAAGAATTTAGAGTAGGCAATATGGCTGGCACTTGGCGTCCATTGAATGGTGTCTTGTTATTTGATAAGCCACTTGAACTCAGCTCTAATATTGCGCTGCAGAAAGTTCGCCGCTTGTTTCAGGCAGAAAAAGCCGGGCACACAGGAACGTTGGATCCGCTGGCGACTGGTTTACTGCCAGTTTGTTTTGGCGAGGCTACAAAATTTTCTATTGGACTGCTGGAAGCAGACAAAACCTACCTTGCGCAGATCAAGCTCGGGCAGACAACGACAACAGGAGATGCGGAAGGGGAGATTACTGCCAGCCATGATGTGACTGTCAGTGCTGCACAAGTGCAAGAAGTCTTGCAGACATTGCGCGGCGCAATACAGCAATTGCCGCCGATGTATAGCGCGCTTAAGCATCAGGGCAAGCCACTGTATGAGTATATTCGCAAGGGCGTAACAGTAGAACGCGCATTGCGCAGTGTATACATCCATGAGTTGGTATTGGAACGATTCAGCGGCGATGAATTGGATATCAGTGTGCGTTGCAGCAAGGGAACCTATGTGCGCACGCTGGCTGAAGATATAGGCCATGCTCTGGGTTGCGGGGCTCACCTGACAGGCTTGCGTCGCACTCAAATAGCCGGATTCAGTCTAAAAAATGCATATACATTGCCGCAACTGGAGGCGATGACCAGCGAAGAACGTGATGCATGCCTGTTGCCGCTGGATTGTATGCTACTGGACTTGCCCCGTTTGGATCTGGATAGCGTGCAAGTTGGACGGTTGGCCCAGGGTCAGCGCTTGGGATTGGATTTGCCTTTTCCAGATGGCAAATTGCGTTTATATGCGGAGGGTGAATTTATTGGTTTGGCAGATTTCTCAGGACGCAGGCTTGCACCCAGCAGGCTGATATCCAGCGTGGCTCAAAGCGCCGCCCAGCGTGGAGGCATTTTAAATTCGATGGAAATCCTCGTTCCTAGCCTGCCTTTGTAGCTTTATTGAAACTGAAAGATGAAATTAGCCGACGTTTTCAAATAAACATTCGTTATTTCGTTGTATTACTTGAGCAACACCCGCATTCAATAGTAAAATGCGGCACTTTTTATTGGAGGTAACATATGTCTACTACATCAGCACAGAGGTCACAAATTGTGACTGATTTTCAACGCGCCAAGGGCGACACCGGCTCCCCTGAGGTACAAGTCGCTTTATTGACAGCGCGCATCACCTACCTTACTGGCCACTTTAAAGTACACGCCAAGGATCACCACTCTCGCCGCGGTCTGCTGCGTATGGTTAGCCGTCGCCGCAAGTTGCTGGACTACCTCAAGAGCAAAGACGATGCAGCTTATCGCAAGCTGATTGAGCGCTTGGAACTGCGTAAGTAACAAGAAGCAAGAAACAAGAAACAAGCATCGGGCCGCAAATGCGGCCCTTTTTATTTATATCGCAGTATTGCCGCAAGCGCATCATGCCTTGCATTGAGAGGTCTACCTTGAGTCACTATAAAAAAACAATCAGCTACGGCAAGCATCAATTGACCCTTGAAACGGGAGAGATTGCACGGCAGGCAAATGGCGCTGTCCTGGTCGGCCTTGGTGATACCGTGGTGTTGGTAACAGTAGTCGGCAACAAAGAAGTAGAGCCTGATGTGGATGCTTTTACATTGACTGTCGATTATCAGGAGCGTAGCTACGCTGCGGGCAAGATTCCAAGCGGTTTTTTTCGCCGCGAAGGCAAGGGCAGTGAAAAGGAAATTCTAACTTCACGTTTGATAGATCGCCCCTTGCGCCCCTTGTTCCCAGAGGGCTTCTACAACGAGGTGCAGATCGTTGCGACGGTGTTGTCTTCGGATAGCCAGATCGATGCGGATATCCCCGCGATGATAGGCGCATCCGCTGCCTTGATGCTTTCAGGTATTCCATTTGATGGCCCCATCGGCGCAGCACGTGTTGGTTATCTCAATGGCGAATATGTACTGAATCCGACTGCCAATGAAATGAAGCAGTCGCACATGGATATGGTGATTGCAGGTAGCGAGCAGGCAGTGTTGATGGTGGAATCTGAGGCCAAGGAGTTGTCAGAAGAGATCATGCTCGGTGCCATCATGTTCGGCCACGAACAAATGCAGGCAGTGATACACGCTATAAATGAAATGGCTGATGCGGTTGGCAAGGATACATGGGAGTGGGAACCCGCTGCCAAGGATGGCGTACTGGCGGCCAAGGTTGCCGAGCTTGCGGAAAACGATTTAAAAGCCGCCTATACTGTGCGAGAAAAACAGGCTCGCACAGCGCAATTGAAATCCATTCATGCACACGTCATCAAAGAATTGAACAGCAATGGCACGCTTGAAAAGAATCACATCTACGCCTTACTCCAGGCACTAGAAGCCAAAATCGTACGCGGTCAGATTCTGAATTCAGAGCCTCGCATCGATGGCCGTGATACACGCACAGTACGTCCGATCACCATTCGTACTGGTGTATTGCCACGTGCCCATGGTTCAGCGTTGTTCACCCGTGGCGAAACACAAGCACTGGTAGTGGCAACCCTGGGCAGCTCACGTGATATGCAAAAAATTGATGCGTTGCAGGGCGACTATTTAGACCGCTTTATGCTGCATTACAATTGTCCACCTTATGCTACCGGTGAAATGGGACGTATAGGCACGCCCAAGCGCCGTGAAATAGGCCATGGTCGTTTGGCCAAACGTGCCCTGATGGCGGTGCTGCCAAGCGAACAGGAATATAACAAAGCCATGCGTGTGGTATCCGAGATCACCGAGTCAAATGGTTCCAGCTCGATGGCTACAGTGTGTGGCGGCTGCCTGGCACTGATGGATGCCGGCGTGAATATCAAGACCCATGTGGCAGGCATCGCGATGGGGCTGATCAAGGAAGGCAACCGTTTTGCGGTGCTGACCGATATCCTTGCCGACGAAGACTACCTTGGCGATATGGACTTCAAAGTGGCTGGCTCCGAGCAAGGCATTACCGCTTTGTTAATGGATATCAAGATTAACGGCATCACCCGCGAAATCTTGAAAGTTGCGTTGAGCCAGGCGCGTGAAGGGCGCATGCACATTCTGGGCATCATGAAACAAGCGATGCCTATGGTACGTACCGATCCACCAGCAGATTCACCACTCATATTGAAGATGAAGGTTAATCCTGAAAAAGTTCGTGATGTGATCGGTAAGGGTGGTTCGATGATTCGTGCCCTGTCTGAAGAAACCGGTACGCGCATTGAAATCGATAATGAAGGGAATGTCACGATTACCTGTGACAACATCGAAGCGGGTGAATTAGCGAGGATACGCATTGAAGATGTTGTGGCCGAAGTCGAAGTTGGTAAAGTATACGAAGGCCCGGTAATCAAGCTGCTTGATTTTGGTGCTATCATCAACATCATGCCAGGCAAAGATGGCTTATTGCATATTTCGCAAATTTCAGATGAGCGCATTAACTCTGTTGCTGATTTCCTCAAAGAAGGTCAGATCGTCAAAGTTAAATTACTGGAACTGGATGATAAAGGCCGTATGCGTTTAAGCATGAAAGCATTGCAGCCTCAGCCTGAAGTAAGGACTAATATATCCGCTGCATAAGCAATGTACGGCACCTCTAGAAATCTATATTTTGCGAGCATCCGCTTTGCGGATTGCCTGCTTACCCCACTTGTCATTCCCGCGAAGGCGGGAATCCAGTCTAATCAAGCATCTGGTTCCCCGCCTTCGCGGGGACGACGGCATTGTTAGAAGTGCCCTGTAGTTGTTGTCAGAAAAAGGCCCCGCATTACGGGGTTTTTTATGCACATGACAGTCTGCGCTTGCGTTAAAATTTGTCATATGTTTAATGTGTGCTCAACCAATCCTTAGCATTCTGTCGAACTTAACTCGCAACGCATTGTTTTATATAGAAATTCAGATTGCGCTCATGAATATAATATTAAATATAATCAATATGTTACGTTAATCCCTGTCTAAGTCAGGCAGGCTGCTAGGCAAGCCCATTTTGAAACCGGTTACCTTTGATCCCAAAGTTTTTGTCGCCTCCTTGCCACTGCTGCCGGGCGTATATCGCATGCTGGATGAAACTGGTCAGGTGTTATATGTAGGCAAGGCAGCACAGCTTAAAAAGCGCGTCAGCTCCTACTTCCAAAAAACGAATATCTCGCCGCGTATTCGTTTAATGATTTCGCATATTGCGAATATCGAAGTCACCATCACGAGTACCGAGGCTGAAGCATTGTTGCTGGAAAACAATCTGATCAAAAGTCTGAAGCCACGCTACAACATTTTATTTCGGGATGATAAATCTTATCCATTCATCATACTGACTGGGGAGACATTTCCTCGCTTGGCCTATTACCGAGGTGCTACGGCCAAGCAGCACCAGAATTTTGGTCCTTACCCCAACGCTAATGCAGCAAAAGAAAGCATCGATTTATTGCAGAAGATTTTTCGCTTGCGCACCTGCGAAAACAGCGTATTCAATAACCGCACGCGCCCCTGTTTGCTGCACCAGATTCAGCGTTGTACTGGCCCATGTGTCGGCTTGATCAGTAAAGAAGATTACGCTACCGATGTGCGTAACGCCGCATTGTTATTGCAAGGCAAGCAGGATGAGGTTGAGGTGTGTTTGCGCACAGCCATGGAACAGGCTGCCGAGTTGCAACAGTATGAACATGCTGCGGCATTACGCGACCAGTTGCATGCCTTGCATACAGTACAACAAAAACAGTTTATGGAAAGCGGACGTGCGACCGATGCCGATATTGTTGCAGTAGTCGAACTGGATGGTGCGCTGTGCGTCAATCTTTCCATGGTGCGAGGCGGTCGCCATCTGGGCGACAAGCATTTCTTCCCCCAAAATGCAGATACTCGGAATACAGACAGTCACAACCTGACTGAAGTACTGGAAGCTTTTTTGGCGCAACACTATTTGAATAGCAGCGTGCCGGCATTGATCCTGACTAACATGGAAGTTGCCACTGACGCTTTTGAAGCATTGTTCAGTCAACAATCCGGTCATAAAGTGCAGATACGCCACAGTGTCAGCGGTGAGCGACGCCAATGGCTGGAGATGGCGGCTAACAATGCATTGCTGACCCTGCGTCAACAGGCGGGAATGCAAGCCGGACAGATGCTGAGGCTGGAAGCCCTGCGCGCCGTGATGTCGCTACCTAATCTGTCGCGCATCGAGTGCTTTGACATCAGCCATACCATGGGCGAGGCAACGGTTGCTTCCTGCGTGGTGTACGATAATCTGGCGATTCGCCCGACTGAATACAGGCGTTACAACATCAAAGGCATTACCGGCGGTGACGACTATGCCGCGATGCGTCAGGCTATGACACGGCGTTATCAGAAGCTGCAAGCGGGGGAGGGAAGGGGAGAGGGCAAACGGCCCGACTTGATATTGATAGACGGTGGAGCAGGGCAGCTGGGCGTAGCGGTCGATGTGATGGAGGAGTTGAGCTTGTCCGATATCCCGTTGATGGGTGTGGCAAAAGGCGTAGAGCGTAAGCCTGGAATGGAACAATTGTTACGACCCGGGCAAGAAAAGCCGTTACACTTGTCGCCTGACAGCCCTGCGCTGCATTTGATTCAGCAAGTAAGGGATGAAGCTCACCGATTTGCGATCACCGGGCATCGAGCACAGAGGGGGAAAGCACGCACAACCTCGATGCTGGAAGAAATATCCGGGATAGGCGAAAAGCGGCGACGCAATTTATTATCCCGTTTTGGTGGTTTAAAAGGTGTTCAGCAGGCGAGCGTAGCCGAGTTGGCTCAAGTAGAAGGCATCAGTCCTGCACTGGCAGAAAAAATTTATCAACAGCTACATTAATTACAGTAGCTTTAGTCATTAGGGTGCCCATTACAACCATGCCGTTCAACATCCCCATACTCCTGACCTGGTCCAGGATTGTCATGATCCCTGTGTTTTTCGGGATTTTTTACCTGTCAGATGCCACGCTTAGTCTTCATCACAAGCATTTATTAAGCGCGTTGCTATTTGCATTTGCCGCCTTCACTGATTGGCTGGATGGATATCTGGCGCGCACGCTTAACCAGACATCAGCTTTTGGCGCATTTCTGGATCCGGTTGCAGACAAGCTGATGGTGGCTGCGGCACTCATCATCCTAGTTAATCTTGAGTATGTAGATGCACTGATTGCTTTTATCATCATAGGCCGTGAAATTGCCATTTCTGCATTACGTGAATGGATGGCACAATTGGGCAGCAGCAAAAGTATTGCCGTGTCCATGCTGGGAAAGATAAAAACATCATTTCAGATGATCGCTATTTTATTGCTGCTCTACCATGAACCCGTATTTGGTTTTCCTACCCATGAAGTGGGAACGGTTCTTATTTATATTGCAGCAATCCTTACCCTATGGTCGATGGTTTATTACTTGATGTTGGCGATGCCGCAAATTACTAAAAAAACTCACGAGTAGAATTGATTTTTTGTCCCAAGCTAGGTATAGTGGCGGGCTTCGGGGTGTAGCGTAGCCTGGTAGCGCGCCTGCTTTGGGAGCAGGATGTCGGGAGTTCGAATCTCTCCACCCCGACCAGATTCCAGTATGATAAGTTGTTTAAATACCGAAAATAATTGTGCCTGTAGCTCAACCGGATAGAGCACCAGCCTTCTAAGCTGGGGGTTGCTGGT
>JBCKTZ010000039.1:0-12598 GCA_038925245.1 Gallionellaceae bacterium | reverse complement strand
AAACATTTAAACTGCTTATCTTACAATCGCTTTTAATTCACCTTTTGCGTATCTGATAGCCATATCATCCAAAGAAATCGGCTTGATTTTACTTGCCATTCCTGCTGAACCAAAAGCTTCATAACGTGCGATACAAATTTCTTTCATTGCAATGGTGCTAGCGGCCAGAAATTTACGTGGATCGAAGTCCTTGGGGTTGTTAGCCAGATGGCGACGAACTGCCCCAGTTGCAGACATACGTAGATCTGTGTCGATGTTAATTTTACGCACACCGTGTTTGATACCTTCAACGATTTCAGATACTGGAACACCGTAAGTCTGGCCCATGTCACCACCGAATTGGTCAATAATTTTCAACCATTCCTGAGGCACAGATGAGGAGCCATGCATAACCAAGTGTGTATTTGGAATGCGTGCATGAATGTCCTTGATACGGTTGATGTCCAAAACATCACCTGTGGGTGGGCGAGTGAATTTATACGCGCCGTGTGAGGTACCGATTGCAATCGCCAGGGCATCAACACCGGTACGCTTTACAAAATCAGCCGCTTCTTCAGGATCAGTCAGCAACTGTGAATGGTCCAGCTTGCCTTCCGCACCTTGGCCATCTTCTTGCTCGCCCATGCCTGTTTCCAGTGAACCCAAACACCCTAACTCACCCTCAACTGAAACGCCTACAGCATGCGACATTTCCACAACTTTACGGGTTACTTCTGCGTTATATTCATAGCTTGATGGTGTTTTGGCGTCTTCAAGCAAAGAACCATCCATCATCACGCTGGAAAAACCGGAACGAATGGCGTTGATACAAACAGCTGGAGAAGCGCCGTGATCTTGATGCATCACAACTGGAATGTGTGGATACATTTCTACTGCCGCCATAATCAAATGACGCAGGAAAGGTTCACCGGCATATTTACGCGCGCCAGCGGAACCTTGCA
Organism: Gallionellaceae bacterium; assembly: GCA_038925245.1. GTDB lineage: Bacteria > Pseudomonadota > Gammaproteobacteria > Burkholderiales > Gallionellaceae > 39-52-133. Next base: position 11,657 of record JBCKTZ010000039.1, on the reverse strand, counting down.
TAATCACAGGGCTGTTGGTTTTATCAGCAGCTTCCATAATCGCCTTAACCTGTTCCAGGTTGTTAACGTTGAATGCAGGCAGGCCATAGCCATTTTCTGCCGCGTGGTCGAGCAATTGACGTAATGATACGAGTGCCATTTTCTTCTCCTAATTAATAATTTAATAAACTTACTGGTAGCTTTAAAGTTTGTAGCGTGAGTGTACGTTTAAACGGGGGCAACATTCAACCCTTCAGCTCTTGCGGTGATCGCCTACACATACAATTTTCATCGTGTTAGTGTGTCCAGCTTTGCCAATTGATTCACCTATGGTCATCACGATCATATCTCCATCCTTTACCAGTCCCAAGCGTATCAACTCATCCTCTGCTGCGAGCAATACTTCAGAATAGAACTTGGATTCGATTTTGAAAGCGATAGGATGAACTCCACTGAAAAGCGTTACTTTGCTTAGTGTAGACTCCATAGGTGTTAACGCAAAAATAGGCACACCTACATTCATCCGTGACATCCACAGTGCAGTCGAACCGGACTGTGTAAGAGAAACGATTGCTTTTGCGTTGAAATGCGTCGCGGCATACAGCGCTGCCATTGCAATGGACTGATCAATGCGGGTGAACTTACTGTGCGTTATCCGTCTGTCCGTGTCGCTTTCTTCAATTTCTTTTTCTGCCTGCATGCAGATACGAACCATGGCCTGTATGGTTTCAACCGGATAGTCTCCCACAGCTGTTTCCGCCGACAACATAACCGCATCCGTGCCGTCCAGCACGGCATTGGCCACGTCTGACACTTCCGCACGTGTCGGAATTGGATTGGTGATCATGGACTCCATCATTTGTGTGGCGGTAATCACCAGCTTGTTGCGTGCACGCGCCATTTTGATCATGCGCTTTTGCAAGCCGGGTACCGCCGCATCGCCAACCTCAACAGATAAATCGCCACGCGCCACCATAATGGCATCTGACGCATCGATAATCTCGGCCAACGCAGGAATGGCTTCTGCCCGCTCAATCTTGGCCATCAACAGGCTGTTGCCACCCGCTGCAAGCATCAGCTTGCGTGCCAAATTCATGTCGGCAGCCGAACGCGGGAAAGAAACTGCCAGATAGTCAGCCTTTATGAGCGCAGCTGTCTTGATGTCTTCCTTATCTTTAGCGGTCAACGCAGGTGCAGTCAGCCCCCCGCCTTTACGATTGATGCCTTTGTTATTTGACAGGACACCGCCACGCACCACTTTGCAAATAACTTGGCTACCCTTGACTTCAATCACATGAAATTCAAGCATACCATCGTTCAACAGCAGAACGGTGCCGCTGCTGACATCCTGTGGTAATTTCTTATAGTCCAGACCAACACGTTCCTGATTGCCCAACGCAGTCCACTTGGCATCCAAAATAAATGTGTCGCCGGGCTTCAGAATGATTTTGTCATTCTCGAACTTACCAACACGGATCTTCGGGCCTTGCAGATCCGCCAAAATTCCAACTGTGCGACCGCACGCTGCCGCTGCTGCACGTACTCTGTTCGCGCGTGCCACGTGGTCTTCTGCTTTGCCATGCGAAAAATTCATCCGCACAACGTCTACACCTGCGGCTATTAAGGCTTCCAAGGCTTCTTGGGTGTCCGAAGCGGGGCCCAATGTTGCAACAATTTTTGTTCTACGTAACATGTTGATTGTATTTAATATTTAATATTTATAAGTTACTTGGCTGCGCGCTGCTCAAGAATTTCAACGGCCGGCAAGGTTTTCCCTTCGAGGAATTCTAGGAAAGCACCGCCCGCTGTTGAGATGTAAGAAATTTTGTCAAAAATATCATATTTTTGAATCGCTGCAATGGTGTCGCCACCGCCAGCCAAAGTAAATGCCTTGGTCTTGGCAATGGCCATCGCAATAGCTTTGGTACCTTCGCCAAATTGGTCAAATTCAAATACACCAACCGGACCATTCCATACTACCGTTCCGGCTTTCATAATGATGTCGACAATTTCCTGTGCTGATTTTGGACCAATGTCAAAAATCATGTCGTCATCTGCTACTGCGTCCGCATCTTTCAATACAGCAGGTTCATTTGCATCAAATTTCTTGCCGACTACAACATCTTTGGCTATAGGGATAGTCGCACCGCGTGCGGTCATTTTCTTCATCAAGGCCTGAGCGGTTGGTACCAGATCATCTTCACATAAAGATTTCCCAATATTATGTCCTGCAGCTTTGAGGAAGGTGTTGGCAATACCACCACCAACAACCAGCTGCTCGCACTTTTCTGAAAGAGACTCTAGAACGGTCAACTTGGTTGAAACCTTGGAACCGCCCACAATCGCAACCATAGGACGTGCTGGATTCAGCAATGCCTTGGTCAGTGCTTCCAGCTCTTCAGTCAACAGAATACCAGCACATGCTGTTGGCGCATATTTTGCAACACCGTGAGTTGAAGCTTCAGCGCGGTGAGCAGTGCCGAACGCGTCCATCACAAATACATCACACAAGGCGGCATATTTCTTGGAAGTTTCGTCAGTGTTTTTCTTTTCACCTTTGTTAAAACGGCAATTTTCCAGCAACACCAACTCGCCATCGGCAACATTGAAACCACCATCTACCCAGTCCTTGATCAAACGCACAGGCTTGCCCAATTTGGCAGCGATAACATCTGCCACTGGCTTCAGTGAGTTTTCTTCTGAATAAACGCCTTCTTCAGGACGCCCCAGATGTGAAGTCACCATCACTCGGGCACCTGCATTAAGCGCAAAATTGATTGTCGCCATTGAGGCCGTAATACGCGCATCGGAGGTAACCTTGCCATCTTTGACTGGCACATTAAGGTCTGAACGAATCAGGACACGCTTGCCCTTCAGGTTCAGATCGGTCATTTTAATAACAGACATACTTCATTCCTTATTTTTACAGACTGTTAATCCTAAAAATGGCAGCTGTCCGCAGATTGACGCTGATTAAACAAAGGATTATCTGCTTGATAATCAATCTAATCTGCGCAATCTGCGGATCGAACTGCTTTTTCTAGGCTAATAACAAAAGGGCTGACTTATCGTCAGCCCTTGCACAAACTGCTATTTACTTCGCTATGTGTCCAACCAAGCGCATCATGTTGCAGGTATAGCCATACTCGTTGTCGTACCAGGCAACAACCTTGACAAAGGTTGGATCCAGCGCGATACCGGCCTCAGCATCAAATACCGAAGGACTGGTGCAACCACGGAAGTCGGTTGAAACAACTTTCTCTGTGGTGTAACCCAACACGCCTTTCAATGGGCCGCTTTCAGAAGCAGCCTTCATCGCGGCACAGATTTCATCGTAAGTTGCTGGTTTGTTCAGCTCAACCGTCAAATCCACTACTGAAACGTCTGAGGTGGGCACGCGGAATGCCATGCCTGTCAGTTTCTTGTTCAATTCAGGAATAACGATACCCACGGCCTTGGCTGCACCCGTTGAGGAAGGGATGATGTTCTCGAGAATACCGCGACCACCGCGCCAGTCTTTGTTAGAAGGGCTATCAACAGTTTTCTGCGTGGCTGTTGCCGCGTGTACGGTAGTCATCAAGCCGCGCTTGATGCCCCATATATCGTTCAGCACCTTGGCAACGGGTGCCAAGGCATTGGTGGTGCAGGAAGCGGCAGAAACAATCGCCTCGCCAGCATATTTTGCGTGGTTTACACCGTATACAAACATCGGAGTATCGTCTTTGCTGGGTGCAGATTGAACAACTTTCTTCGCCCCTGCAGCAATATGCGCTTGGCAAGTTTCTTTGGTCAGGAAGAAACCGGTACTTTCAATAACGACATCAACGCCTACTTCATTCCACTTCAGGTTTGCAGGATCACGTTCAGCGGTCAAACGGATTTTCTTGCCATTCACTACCAAGTTATTGCCCTCGACCGTAACGTCGCCATTAAAACGGCCGTGAACAGAATCGAATTTCAACATGTAGGCCAGATAGTCTGGATCCAGCAAGTCGTTGATGGCAACAATTTCAATTTCAGGAAAGTCCTTGGCAGCTGCGCGAAATGCCATACGACCGATACGACCAAAACCATTGATACCTACTTTAATTGTCATTTTTGAGACTCCCGTTCTAATTTAAATTTAAAATATTTACAGTACGCTTTTGACTGTTTTCACCACGCTGTGGTTACAGCCGGGTCATCGACCCTTAACATTCGCTACACTCATGTTAGCTTTCACCGCAACTACGTTGCCGCAAGGCTTATCCGATTGTTCTCTTTACTGTCGCAACTACGTTGTCGGTAGTAAAGCCAAAATGCTTGAACAAATCAGGGGCGGGGGCGGATTCACCGAAACAATCCATCCCCACCACAGCACCGTCCAAACCGACATACTTATACCAGAAACCGGTAATGCCGGCTTCTACCGCAACACGCTTCATGCCCTTGGGCAAGACACTGTCTTTATAAGCCTGATCCTGACGGTCAAACAAGTTGGTACAAGGCATGGAAACCACACGAACATTGATCCCCTCTGCTGCCAACACTTTTTGAGCGTCCATCGCAAGACCCACTTCAGAACCTGTTGCAATGATGATGCCCTGAGGTTTGCCATTTGCAGCTTCAGATAAAACATAACCGCCTTTGCGGATATTTTCAAGCTGAGCGGCATCACGTGTCTGGAAAGCCAATTTCTGACGCGTGAAAATTAATGTAGATGGGCCTGTCATGCGCTCTACTGCGTTTATCCATGAAGCTGCAGACTCCACCGTGTCACAAGGGCGCCAAACATCCATATTGGGGATATAACGCAAGGTTGAGGTTTGCTCTACGGCCTGATGAGTCGGACCGTCTTCGCCCAAACCGATGGAGTCGTGGGTGAACACAAAAAGCACACGCTGCTTCATCAGTGCAGCCATGCGCAAGGCATTACGTGCATATTCCGAGAACATCAGGAAAGTGGCGCCGAAGGGTAGGAAACCTCCGTGTAGCACCATGCCGTTCATAATAGCCGACATGCCGAATTCGCGTACACCGTAGCTAATGTAGTTACCCGGTTTCTTGCCATCCACTTTTATGCAGCCAGTCCAGTTTGTCAAATTGGAACCGGTCAGGTCGGCTGATCCACCCAAAAACTCAGGAAGCACCGGAACCAACGCATTAATTGCATTTTGAGACGCATTGCGCGTAGGAATTGATTCTGCTTTTTCGTTAATCTGCTTCATCACTTCGGCAGCATGCTGGGCAAAGTTTGCCGGCAACTCACCTTTCATGCGACGTTCAAACTCTGCCGCTTCTTTCGGGAATGCTGCACGATATCCTGCGAACGTGTTATTCCACTGCTTTTCAAGGTCTGCACCCTTACTACGCGCATCCCATGCTTCATAAACATGTTTTGGTATTTCAAAGGGAGGATAGTTCCAGCCGATGCGCGCGCGGGTAGCGGCGACCTCAGCATCACCAAGTGCTGCACCGTGTACGTCATGGGTGCCTTCTTTATTCGGTGAACCCATGCCAATTATTGTTTTGCAGCAAATAAGCGTAGGCTTGTCTGTTACCAGTTTGGCGGCTTGTATTGCTGCTTCGAGTGCAACAGGGTCATGACCTTCCACATCGGCAATAACGTGCCAACCGTATGCTTCAAAACGCTTGGGGGTATTGTCGGTAAACCAGGCACCTACATGGCCATCGATCGAAATATCATTGTCATCCCAGAATCCAATCAGCTTGCCCAAACCCCAAGTACCCGCCAATGCGCAGGATTCGTGAGAGATGCCTTCCATCAAGCAACCGTCGCCCATAAACACATAGGTGTAATGGTTGACGATTTCATGGCCTGGACGATTGAACTCATTTGCAAGCAACTTTTCAGCCATCGCCATACCAACGGCGTTAGTAATACCCTGGCCCAAGGGGCCTGTGGTGGTTTCAACGCCGGCGGTGTAGCCATATTCAGGATGCCCCGGTGTTTTGGAGTGCAGTTGGCGGAAACGCTTGATTTCCTCCATCGGCAAATCGTAACCGCTCAAATGCAGCAGAGCATAGAGCAGCATGGAGCCATGGCCATTCGATAGCACGAAACGGTCACGGTCAGCCCACTTGGGGTTGGCAGGGTTGTGGCGTAAATGATTATTCCACAGCACGTCAGCGATTTCAGCCATGCCCATAGGCGCACCCGGGTGTCCAGAATTGGCCTTTTGTACCGCATCCATCGCTAACGCGCGAATCGCACCTGTCGTATCGTTAAACTTCGGGGGTTTTACATTTCGCGCCACAGCCATTTTACTGCCTCCTAAAAACTTCACTTTACAGTGTAAATAGTATTTTTATTGCTCCAACTTTTGATTATGCCGTACCACTGTATTTTGGGCAACTACCACAAAGGGGGGGGGTTATTGATCATCTTCACCGCCTTTTTTATGCATTTTAATGTCAAGTTGCTTGAGTTTGCGGTATAAATGAGTTCGTTCTATCCCCATATTGTCTGCCACACGCGTGACATTGCCATTTTCTTTATCCATCTGATAATTGAAATATAGTTTATCAAAATACTCGCGTGCTTCGCGCAAGGACAAATCGAGAGGCAGGGGAAACTGCTTGATTGCACTGCTTTCAATTGCTCTTCTTTCAATGGCAATGGATTCTATCATTTCGGCTTTCTTCATCTCTGCTTTCGCACCCTGTTGCATCACTGTGGCTACCGTTTTAAGCAGTTTCTGCAATGCAATTGGCTTTTCCAGAAAATCTGCCGCACCTATTCGCGTAGCTTCCAGAGCTGTTTCTATCGTGCCATGGCCGGACATCATCACAACCGGCATGGTTAACAATCCTTCGGCAACCCATTCTTTAAGCAAGCTTAATCCGTCTGTGTCTGGCATCCAGATATCGAGCAACACCAGATCTGGCGCCTTGTTCATGCGAAACTCGCGTGCCTGTTGCGCATTTTCAGCTAATTGCACCTGATAACCCTCGTCAAAAAGAATTTCAGACAGCAATTCGCGGATACCTACTTCATCATCTACTACGAGGATTTCCCTAGTTGTCATTATCCAGCCACCTCTTCAACCACCAATAACGGAAGAACAATACTGATACAGGTGCCGCCTGTAACTCTTTTTTCAATCATAATCGAACCACCATGTTCTTCAACAATTTTTTTCACAATAGGCAAACCCAAGCCAGTGCCCTTGTCTTTGCTTGTCATATAGGGCTCAAAAGCCCGCGACACCATATGCTCGGGAAAGCCGCTACCATTATCGAGCACGCTTAATTTGATAGCGTGTTGGATATTTTCGGTACGCAATACAATCTCAGGATTTCCCACGCTTTTCAAGGCATCATGGGCATTATGCAATAAGTTGTGGATAACTTGACGCAAACGTGTTGCATCGCCATTGATTGTAGGATTTTTTGCATTTAATTGCATCGTAATTGGACTACTATTGGCTTCATACAAACCCATCACCTCATTAAGCAACTGGTGTATATCCAATGCCGTCAATTGAACTGCAGGAGCACGTGCATAATCTGCGAACTCCATCACCATTTTTTTCATTGCCGACACTTGACTAACGATTGTTTGTGTCGCCCGTTGTAATAACTTGGCATCATCTGCATTCAACTTATCGCTTAATTTGTATTGCAGTCTTTCCGCAGAAAGCTGGATAGGTGTAAGTGGATTTTTAATTTCATGGGCCAGACGGCGCGCCACTTCTCCCCACGCTGCCTGACGCTCTGCCTGTAACAGGTGCGTAATATCATCGAATACCACGACATATCCCGTTTCATCAATTGAAGATAAGCGCATGCCGCGCAACAACAACATCTGATTGCCATTTTTGCTCATACGCTCGATTTGACGTTGCCATTCATTTTTGGTGGCCTCTGCAAACTCCTGTAACACTGCTTCTGTAAACGGGCGCAGCAATTTATACTGCAAACTTATTGTCAATAGTGGTACACCGCGTAATTCCAATAAAGTCACGCCAAGTATATGTTCTGCACTGGTATTTGCCGAACGCAAACGAAACTGCTCATCCACTACCAGCACGCCTGAAGATAAATGAGTCAGTACACTTTCCAGATAGGCCTTGGATTTATTTACCAGACGCTGCTGGTGTTCACTCAGTTTTTGAGCATCGGACAATTGCGAGGTCATCTGGTTAAACAAACCCGTTAATGCGCCAAGCTCATCGCGACTCTGTACCGGATACTTGCCGCTGAAATCACCTTGAGCGACCGCGCGGGTCCCCTCAGCCAACGCAGCCAACGGCGAGCTCAAGCGCGCGCTCAGGAAAAAAGCTGCCGATACAGCACTGAGCAAAACAATCAGCAAAGACAAGGTCAAGGTAATGCCATACAGTTGCTTTAAACCCAAGCGCGACAAGGATAATTCCTGATAATCACGGTACACCGATTGTACTGATGCAGTGTCCTCAGCCAACTGATTTGACACTGGCTGCAGCAACTGCAATATTCTGATTTCAGTCCAGGCAGATGTAGCATCAACCGGCAACAACACCTTTAGCACCAAAGAGTTGTCAGGTAGGGTGTCCACCACCTTAAACTGGCCTTGTTTGAGGGCTAGGCGCAACATTGCGACATCGGGTGTATAGGGCAATAAATTGTTACTGCTGACCTGGGCTAGCAACTTACCCTTCATGCTGAACAAGGCAGCCTCTTGCGCTTCACCTTTATCGATCAATCGATGTAGGATTCCAGCATGTTGGTCTACCGGCTGCTCCGCCAACAATAAGGCGATGAATTTACCTTTTTTCGCCAACTCTTGCAGAGCGTTTTCCAATGAACTGCGCCCCAGGTTCAAGCCTCCCTCCAGAGCCTTCTCTACACGCACGTCAAACCAAGACTCTATGCTTTTCCCCAGGAATTGTACTGAAACGGTGTACACCAGCAAACCGGGTAATATTGCGATCAAGGAGAAAAACAGGGCCAGACGTAAGGTGAGTTTCGCACCAAAAACATGCGCTTTGATTTTTTTGCGTAATAGCCACAGTTGATAAGCAACCAGCGCACTCAGACACACTGCCAACAACCCGGCCAAGGCCAGCAATGTATAGTAATTGCGCGTGAACATATCAGTATTCGCACTGGCACTCGATAACAAATAGAGCAGCAATGCGCCAATTAACCCACTGATTATAATCAGATATTTCACTGCGCTGCTTTCCTGGCTTGTACAATTTCTGCAGGCGTGAGCACCCAACTATACCCCTCTGAATCCAGTTTCCACTCATCACTGGTCAGTGCATTTACCTGTAACGGTTTGGGTAATTGCGTTACGTCCAATCTCATTCTGGCATAGGCGGTATAGCCACTGCTCCGATTTAACAATTCTGTCGGGATTGGCTGGGAGAACTGATTGCCCAGTACCTGCAGTGCATCATCCAAATTGGCAAAATTTTGAAATATGCTACCGCGCTTTATTCGGTACTGCCGCGTTAACGCGCTATAACTGAGCTTGGTTGTTTGTTCGGTTTTAGAGGCAACCTCATTTAACCAATACCAGCGCGAACGCGTCAACGTAAATTCGCTTACAAAATTTAAAACAATACCGTGAGTCAGAGCCTGTTCAATCCGGTGACTTAATCTGATATCAAACCTCGCAGCAAGTTGATAACCTTCTTCAATCATTCGAACCTCCGCCTTGCGCACGGCTATACCATCCGCAATCGCAACAGAAGAGCTCAGCAATAAAATGCTTAAAGCAAGCACTCGCAGCCTGTCGAACTTAGACACGGGCATTAACGTAACTCATTGATTATACTGAATATTTTTATCATGCGAGCGATGTGGGTGTCTTTATAAATCCATGGGTAGTACGTTAAGTGCGGCACCCCGCAGGGGTTCTTGTCCTATGCGAAGCAGAGCATAGGAGGCTGCTAGGCTGCGCGCTATATTAAATTTGCTTTTGCAATAGTGCATAAAAAAACCCGTCGTGCTGCTCGTTTGGCAGTAGCTGGCCTTGCTCCATGTCAGTTGCTGCCAGTTGGAGCTGGTTGGCATCCGAATGATGTATCAAAAACTCCTTGATGACCTGTTGATTTTCAAGTTCGAATATCGAGCAGGTAGCATAAAGTAGTTTTCCTCCCTTCTCCAGTAGTGGCCACAATGCAGTCAAAATTTGTTGTTGCTGCTGCGCAAACTTTTCAATATCCGATGGGCGACGCAAGCACTTGATATCGGGATGGCGGCGCACCACACCCGTGGCAGAGCAGGGCACATCCGCCAATATACGCTGAAACAATTGGCCATCCCACCAGCCTTCGGGTTGTGCCGCATCTCCAGTTAGCAACTTTGCCCCGAGTTGCAGTCGCTGCATGTTTTCGCGCACTCTCGCCAGTCGCAGCGGGTCTTTATCCAAGGCAAACAGTGCTATCGATGCAGTCTCGAGCAAATGTGCACTCTTGCCGCCAGGTGCTGCGCATGCATCAAGTACACGCATTCCCTCCTCAACATCAAGAAATTCGGCCGCATATTGCGCGCCTGCATCTTGCACTGAAACAAGACCGTCCATAAATCCGGGCAGCTTATCGACCGGCACAGCGTGCTCCAATAGAATGGCATCGGGCTCGATTAGGCTTGCTTGTATGCCATTTTGTTCCAGCAACAACAGATAATCAGAAGTGTTCATTCGCTTGCGATTAACCCGCAAGGTCATAGGTGGATGTTGGTTGCCCGCCAGTAAAATACTTTCTGCTTTTTCTACATACTGGGATTTGAGCTTATTTATCCACCATGTCGGATATGAGTACCGGCCTTCTTCAGTGTGCGCTGCTTGCTTAATGAGCTGTTGTTTATTTCGCAAGAAATTTCGCAAAATGGCATTTACCAGTCCGCTCGCCGCCGGATTACGAAGGCGTACAGCATTAACCGCAAAATCAACTATCGCATGCTGAGCAGCTTGACTATATTCTAGTTGGTAAAGTGCAACAAGCAGGAGATAACGTACCTCAGGGTCTTGCAAGGGCTTATTAAGCAATAAATCAAGCACACTGTTAAGTTGACCGTAAAAACGCAGAGTGCCATAGCTTAAATCCTGCAATGCACCGCGCTGCTGCGGGTTGAAGTCGTAACACTCGCTCATCACCTCGCTTAACACTTGATTAAGATTGCGCCCGCTTAATACCTGGCTGATGACGGAAACAGCTGCTAGTTGTATGTTATCCATATTCAGACTTGACCGAATCGGTCACCCACTTTGACCACAAATCCCTGCACAAACTGGGCCGCTGGCATTGCTTTGGCATTTGGTCTTTGCAATACCTCCACATACAGCGCGCCCTTGCCGCATGCGACTTGAATACCATGCTTATTGATCGCCAGTACAGTGCCTGGACTTCCTTGCACATCGTCTGAAATTCGCGCTTGCCATATTTTAATTGTTGTTCCATTCAATAAAGAATGCGCGACTGGGGCAGGATTATAAGCACGAATAGCACGCTCCAATTGCGTTGCACTTTGTGTCCAGTCTAGCAGCGCTTCTGCTTTGCTTAATTTGGCAGCATAAGTTGTTAGGCTTGCATCTTGCGCGACTCCGCTCACGCCTTCATTTTTCAGCTGGGCTATTTTCAGTTGTCCTAGTACATCAAGAATTGCTTCTGCACCCAGATTTGCCAGCTTGTCATGCAAAGTCTTGCTCGTTTCGTGAGCAGAAATGGGGCAGGCTTTATGTAACA
>JBCKTZ010000038.1:0-12643 GCA_038925245.1 Gallionellaceae bacterium | reverse complement strand
AGTTTCGATACCTGTTCTAATCAACTCCTGCGACAGCCCAAGCGCCCAGGCCGCCCCAACTGCAGCCAGTACATTTTCAACCTGGAATGCGTCCGTTCCGGTATTAAGCAGTGGAATGGAGGCTACCTCTACCAGCGTAACCTCATCCTTGCCGGTGGCCATCACCAGCCTGCCATAACGCACAAACACGGCTCGCCCGCCCTGGGCACGGTGCTCGGTAATGGCGGGAATTTCAGGATCCTGCGCAAACAGAATCACACTTCCGTCACACAACTCTGCCATTTTCAACACCAGAGGATCGTTGGCATTGAGCACCGCCACGCCATCCGGCAGCACTATGTCGACCTGCGTACGTAGGACGTTGTAAACCTGCTCGGTATCGTGAATGTAGAATTTATCCAAACCTTCTGTGCCGATGATATTGGTTACTATTCCCACCTGACAGCGATCATAGGCGATGCCTTCGGACAGAATGGAACGTGCACTATTGACCAATACTGCCGCATCGACAGATCTGTTGAGCAATATTTTATGAGCCGATGCCCAGGACGCGCGATCACCCTTTTCAACCTGTCGCTGATTGAGATAAAGCCCCTGTCTGCAGCTTAGACCCACATATTTTCCGCTAAGATGAAGCAGTCGCGCCACCATGCGTGCAACTGTCGATTTCCCATAAGTACCGGTAACACCAACAATGGGAATGCGCCCGCTCTCGCTGGCCGAAAATAGACTATCAACGATGGCCTCCCCCACCGGGCGCGCTGCACCCTGTGCCGGTTTGAGATGCATCAGCAATCCCGGGCCCGCATTCACTTCGACGATCGCGCCACGCTGTTCTGAGAATGAGCGCGACACATCTTCGACTACCAGGTCCACCCCTGCAATATCCAGCCCGACTATCCGCGCAGCCAGTTCGGCTGCAGCTGCAACGCTAGGATGAACCAGATCGGTAACGTCGATGGAGACATTCCCGCTGCGCTGGATCAACACCTTGCAACCCTGGGCCGGCACTGATTCAGGATAAAAGCCCTGCCGCTTGATTTCAAACTTTATTGCCGGGTCATTATCGAGCACGATCAGCTCCAGCGGCTCCAACTCGCTTAAACCACGCCGTGGATCAATATTCAACTGTTGCTCAATCAGCTCCGCAATAGTTGCTTTACCATCCCCCAAAATACTGATCGATTCGCCGCGGGCTGCTGCAACCACGCGTCCGCCCACCACCAGCAAGCGATGTTCATCGCCGCGCACGAAACGCTCAACGATCACACCACTGCCCTCATCCAAGGCAAGCTGATAAGCCGACTCGACTTCCTCGCGCGTCATCAATTCAATGGCAACACCGCGGCCATGATTGCCATCGCGCGGCTTGACCACTACCGGCACACCAATTTCTTCAGCCGCCTCCCACGCATCTTGTGTGCTCTCCACCAGACGTCCCTCGGGAACCGGAACACCGCATGCCTGCAACAGGCTTTTAGTCAGATCCTTGTCGCTGGCAATACTTTCGCCGATTGCACTGGTCTGGTCGGTCTCGGCAGTCCAGATACGGTGCTGATTTGCGCCATAACCCAGTTGCACCAAGTTGCCTTCATTCAGGCGAATAGACGGGATTTTTCGTTCTGTTGCAGCATCAACTATGCATGCGGTGCTGGGGCCGAGACAATAGGAATCGGCGATTTCACGCAGTTTTGCTATGGTGGAGGGTACATCAAAGGGCCGGTCCTCAATCGCCGCCATCACCAGATCGCGTGCTGCATCTAGGCATGCGCGGCTTACTGTTGCGTGGCGTGAACGAACCACAACCTTATACACCCCGCGTGTGGATGTCTCACGCGCCTTGCCGAACCCTGTCTGCATGCCGGCCAGGTTTTGCAATTCTATGGTGACGTGTTCCAGAATATGTCCAGGCCAGGTGCCTTCGCGCAGTCGCAGCAGGAAACCGCCCCTTTCGCCTACGCCGCAGCGGTGTTCTACCAGCGCGGGCAACCATGACGTCAGTCGCTCATAAAATCCTGGAATGGTATTTGAGGGGGAATCTTCCAACGCACCGATGTCGACCCAGGCTTCAAGAACCGGGCGATAGGTCCAGATATTCGGACCGTGCAGAGACATGACTTTAAGAAATTTCATGCCATTACTTTCTATGCTTTATAGTTGGGAAATCTTCAGACCACAAAATAAAGAGGCCAAATTAGTTAAGCTTAACGCTACAAGCGATTTTTGGTTTACCACCAGCGTAACAGATATATCGAGCAACATGCTTACGCCCCAGAGATACAAACTATGCAGTACACTGCGAAGCAAGCAATGAAACAAGCATTTTAAACCATCCGCACATACTTTTTGCGCCTTTCAACCTATCAATTCCACACCGGCAACGCTCAACCATGAAAGATTTCTCCCCTTCCATCACTACAAGCGAGTCACTGCCGGAGTCCATTCGTGCCGAGGTGGCAAAGCAACTGTCCAAAAATGAGCAGCTTGTGGCATGGATGGAGGGTGACCTGGATACAAACCTGCACTTCAATCCCTATCTGTTGCTACTCAGCAATGCAGGCATATTGGCCAAGCACCCTACAGATGCTACTTGGCACACCTGGAAATATCGCAAAGGACTCACACTTCAGCGCCACGATCATGCAGGTATCGGGACACTGGAATTGTTTGATGGCGATGCGCGGCTCGCCTACTGGCGTTACACACTTGCCTTGAATACTTCAGCACAGCGAATTGTGCTGCACTTCGAGCAGCAACTTGCAGCTTCTCTCTCTGGCAAGCCTGTCATGCAAGCGACAGAAAGTGTTTGCCCGAAGTGTCAGGCAACGCTAGCACCAGGACAGGAGGAATGCCCCGTATGTTCAACAGCTTCCCATATCCCACCTTCAACCTGGGTATTGTTTCGCCTGTGGCAATTCGCCCAGCCTTATAAACGGCAACTGATATTGGGTTTTGTACTCACCCTGGCATCCACTGCAGCAACCATGGTACCGCCTTACCTGACGATGCCGCTGATGGACAAAGTGTTGATTCCTTACCAGAACGGCGCACCTATCGATTATGAAGTTGTCGCACTCCTGCTGGCAGGACTGCTGGGTTCGGCATTGCTGGCGTGGGGCCTGGGCTGGTGGCGTAGCTACATCCTGGCGCTGGTGAGTGAGCGCATTGGTGCAGATTTGCGCACAGCGACCTACGAGCATTTAATGAAACTTTCCCTGGAGTACTTTGGGGGTAAACGCACCGGCGATTTGATGGCGCGCATCGGTTCCGAAACCGATCGTATCTGTGTCTTTCTGTCGATGCATTTAATGGACTTTGCCACCGATGTGCTGATGCTCATCATGACTGCAGTGATCTTGTTTTCGATCAATCCGTGGCTGGCGCTGGTCACGCTGGTGCCGTTGCCGTTTATCGCGTGGATGATCCATGTGGTGCGCGACAAGCTGCGCACCGGCTTTGAAAAAATTGACCGTGTCTGGTCCGAGGTCACCAACGTACTTGCCGATACCATCCCCGGCATACGCGTGGTAAAAGCCTTTGCCCAGGAAAAACGTGAAACGGCACGGTTTCGCGAAAAAAATCAACACAACTTGGCCGTCAATGACAGACTGAATAAAATATGGTCGCTATTTACGCCGACCATCACGTTGCTGACCGAATTTGGCTTACTGGTGGTATGGGCCTTTGGAATCTGGCTGGTTTCGCAGAATGAAATCACGGTAGGTGTGCTGGTTGCATTTCTCGCTTATATCAGCCGCTTTTATGCACGGATGGATTCAATGAGCCGCATTGTTTCCGTTACCCAAAAAACTGCGGCTGGCGCAAAGCGCATCTTCGACATTCTCGATCATGTCTCCAGCGTGCCCGATACCGTCAATCCGGTTCACCTCGCAGAGGTAAAAGGAGAAATCGAGTTGCGCAATGTCGGCTTCCGTTATGGCAACCGCACTGTTACACGGGGTATCAACCTGACCATTGCGCCGGGAGAAATGATCGGCCTAGTGGGACACAGCGGGTCGGGAAAGAGCACACTGGTAAACCTGATCTGCCGCTTCTATGATGTAAGCGATGGCTCGATACGTCTGGACGGGGTCGATATCCGCTCACTGCCCGTTTCAGAATATCGGCAAAACATCGGCCTAGTTTTGCAAGAGCCGTTTTTATTCTTTGGCACCATTGCCGAAAATATCGCCTATGGCAAGCCGAATGCTTCCCGCGAGGAAATCATCGCGGCGGCTCGCGCCGCACACGCACACGAATTCATCCTGCGCTTGCCACAGGCATACGATTCCCTAGTGGGAGAGCGCGGCCAATCGCTGTCCGGTGGTGAACGCCAACGCATCTCCATCGCCCGCGCGCTGCTGATTGATCCGCGCATACTGATACTGGATGAGGCCACTTCCTCGGTGGATTCAACCACTGAAAAAGAAATTCAGAAGGCACTGGATAATCTAGTGAAGGGGCGCACCACCATCGCCATCGCGCACAGGCTATCAACCCTGCGCAAGGCAGACCGCTTGGTGGTGCTTGACCGGGGTCAGGTTGTTGAAGTTGGCAGCCATGACGAACTGATGGCAAAAGAAGGCGCATATTTCCGTCTGTATCAGGCACAAGCGCGCAATGTCGATACTGACATGGATGATATTAAAGAAATAAAAATTGCTCACAAGGACAGCAAATAAAATGACTAATTTCAAATTACACAGAAATTCATTTGGCCGTCTGGTGTTGATAGATATTGAAGGCACACATCACGAGGGCGTAGTTCCGGTGCACGCCTTTCCCATCAGTGCACCCGAGGCCGGTGTAGCACTGGTCAATGCCGAAGGTCATGAACTGGTATGGATAGATCGTTTGACTGACCTGCCCGATGAAATTCGCAAGCTGCTGGAACAAGAGTTGGCCAGCCGTGAATTCATTCCGGAAATTCATAGTATCCGCCATGTATCCACCTTTGCCACCCCCAGCGTATGGGAGGTCGAAACCGACCGGGGGGCCGCCAGTTTCATACTCAAAGGGGAAGACGATATCCGACGCCTTAACCACACCACCCTGCTTATCGCCGATAGTAACGGTATTCACTTTCTGATTCGTGATACTCAGCAATTGGACAAGGGTAGCCGCAAGTTGCTGGATCGATTCTTATAAATCCAATCTAGGCAGCTGTCCGCAGATTAACGCCGATTAATCGAAAGTTTATCTGAAATATCAGAGTCAGAAAATTAGTGAATTGGAAGTATTTCGTATCTACCTTATTACAATTCCAAATTGAAGCGACAATAATTTTGTGCGTCTCATGCACCGTTTATATTGGTGCTTGGGACACACCCTACGATTTGTCACTTTTTATTTTTAAATGGAAATACCCAGGTTAAAGAATACATCATATTTTGTTTGATTTTTCCCTTTGCCAAGCTACCAAACACTGGCAGAATGTCCTTTCTATTCACAGCAATGGAGAAGCTCATGAAAGCCCCCATCCGTATTACTGTTACCGGTGCAGCCGGTCAAATTGGTTATAGCCTGTTATTCCGCATAGCCAATGGCGATATGCTAGGGCCCGAGCAACCCATCATCCTGCAATTGCTCGACCTCCCCCAGGCTCAGCCTATGCTGCGCGGGGTGGCGATGGAGCTGGAAGACTGCGTGTTCCCTATGCTGCAACAGGTCATCATCACGGATGACCCCAAGGTAGCTTTCCGTGATACCGAGGTTGTGTTATTGGTTGGTGCGCGTCCACGCGGCAAGGGCATGGAGCGCAAAGACCTGATTCAGGCCAACGGCCCCATTTTTGCCGAGCAGGGTCGCATCTTGAATGAAGTGGCGGCACGCCATGTGAAGGTAATGGTAGTGGGCAACCCAGCCAACACCAATGCACTGATCGCTATGAAAAATGCGCCCGATCTCGACCCAAAAAATTTCAGCGCGATGATGCGCCTCGACCATAACCGTGGCATCGAGCAGATTGCACTCAAACTGTTCCAACCGATACGCGATATCAAAAAAATGGTGGTATGGGGCAATCACTCGGGCACGCAATATCCCGATCTGTCCTTTGTTGAAATTCGTGGCCGCCGCGTGCTCGATCTGCTGCCCGACACCAGCTGGGTAGAAAGAGAATTTATTCCCACCGTGCAGAAACGCGGCGGTGCAGTGATTGATGCACGCGGCCTGTCGAGTGCGGCCAGTGCGGCCAATGCGGCAATCGGACACATGCACGACTGGCTGCTGCGCTCCCATCATAACGACTGGGTGTCGATGAGTGTGCCATCCGATGGCAGCTATGGCATTCCCGAAGGTGTGATGTATAGCTTCCCCGTCACCTGCCGCAATGGTCACTACGAAATTGTACAAGGACTTGCCATCAGCGAGCTTGGGCAAAAACACATGTGTGACAGCTTGAAAGAATT
This sequence comes from Gallionellaceae bacterium, assembly GCA_038925245.1. Classification (GTDB taxonomy): domain Bacteria; phylum Pseudomonadota; class Gammaproteobacteria; order Burkholderiales; family Gallionellaceae; genus 39-52-133. Next base: position 6,233 of record JBCKTZ010000038.1, on the reverse strand, counting down.
ACAGGAAGAGCGCGAGCATGTAAAGCACTTGCTGGGTTGAAAATGTAAAATCACAGTAGTACTAATTTCAAACTTATGCTCACCACATTAACTTCCCGCCTATTTCAAAAATACCTGCATTGCCTGGCACTGTCTGCTGCTTCGTGTTTTGCCACGACAGCTGTTGCAGCTCGACACCGTTACACTGCAATTAAACCACCCCGCCGCAAGCAGCGGGGTATTGCGTAGGGTGCGCCGTGCGCACCATGGTGCGTGTGATGCACCCTACCAAAATGCGCCCCAAGGGGCGGGGAATTTACCCAAGCAAGATTAAAAGGGCCGCATACTTTTAAGCCTGTTGTATTACTTGCGGTTATCTTTCAACACTCTCCCTACCAGTTGATTGCGCACCAGACGCAAAGCATTCACGATCTTGTCGGTAGGCAAGCTGATGTTGGAACCGCAGGCTAACGAACTGTTGGCCTATTTAAAAAGCGAAGGAATTCCGCTTAAACGCATGAGCTTGCTGGAAAAAATAGTGCAGGAAAGCAAAGAAGATTTTCAGTATACAGGCGGTGGTGAAATCACTACATCCCCTGTCTCAACGACCGGCCGGAGTGGATCCATGCGCTGACTGATCTGGTGCTGGACAATCTGCACGGCTGGCTGGACAAACCGGACGCCGCCCAACTGGAACTGGGGCGCTTGCGGGCGCTGGTGCTGGGAGCCAGGAAGTAAGGGAATGGCTTGTGGGCACCTTGTGGTCTTGGCCAAAAACCAAGGGCGGACAGATCAGCTTAAACCCAGATGTCCATTAGCAAAAAACTCCGTCATTCCCGCGCAGGCGAGAATCCAGTTGATTGAATATTACCCCGCGAAGCGGGAGATTATTGCCACTCATTATTGGAGGTTAGCGGTTTCAGGGGGGGTTGGTGACAGCAATTGACGTTGCCGTGAGCGTCCATCCCCCAACAATCTGACCCCATTTTTTCACCCTGGGCCGCGGGAGCTTTTCACCCACGCGCCCCAAGGCCTCAGGAACCGCCCGGATCGTTACCAAGGCAGGGGTTTGCCGGCGTCGAGCAGCGCCGTAAACGCCTCGGGCAAGAGCGGGCGACTGAAATAATAGCCCTGCATCATGTCGCATCCGTGTTCCAGCAAAAACGCCCGCTGCTCTTTGGTTTCCACCCCTTCGGCGATGGTCTTGATGCCCAGACTGTGCGCCAGGCCGATGATGACCTTCACAATCGCAGCATCGTTCGGATCGGTGGTGAGGTTTCGAATGAAGGACTGATCGATCTTGAGACTGTCAATCGGGAAACGCTTTAGGTAAGCAAGGTTCGAGTAGCCGGTACCGAAGTCGTCAATCGAAAAGGCGGTGCCGAGTTTGCTGAGCTGATGAAACAATTCCTGTGCCAATGTTCCCCCCTGCATCAGGATGCCCTCGGTGATCTCGATATCGAGGGCAGCCGGGTCGAGCCCGGTCTCTGTCAGGATCGTCTTAACGGTCTTCACTATGTCGCCATCCCTGAACTGGCGTGGCGAAACATTCACCGCCATATGCAACAACGCGCCATCGGGCTTGCACCAAGCCTGCGCCTGGGCACAGGCCTGGCGCAGCACCCACTCGCCGATCGGCAGGATCAGACCGGTCGTCTCCGCCAGCGGAATGAATTGCGCTGGCGAGATCAGCCCACGCCGACCGTGCTGCCAGCGCAGCAGGGCCTCGGCGCCCACAATGTTGCCGCCAGCGTCCACGATGGGCTGGTAGTTCAGGAAGAGCTCACCGCGTTCAAGGCCATGGCGCAGTTCATTTTCCAGCGCCAACGCGTCCGTAGCCTGGGCGGTCATCTCTGCAGTATAGAACTGATAACGGTTGCCACCTGCGGCCTTGGCGCTGTACATGGCGATATCGGCGTAGGTCAGCAGCTCGCTAGTGCCGCCCGTGTGAAGCGGAAATATCGCGATTCCAAGGCTTGCGCCCATGACCAACTCGCGTCCGGCGATGTAAAACGGTGGTTCGAAGGCGTGGATAATCTTCTGCGCCCTAAGCGCCGCATCGCCTTCGTTCGCTATGTCGGTCAGCACGATCGTGAACTCGTCGCCTGACGGCCGCGCAACAGTGTCGCCGCTACGCACAGCCCCCAGTAGGCGCTGGCCCACCTCTTTGAGCATCTGGTCGCCAGCATCGTGCCCGAGCACGTCGTTGACGTTTTTGAAACGGACCAGGTCTAGAAATATCACCGCCACCAGAGCGTCGTGAGCTTTGGCCTCTATCATGGCCTGTTCGAGACGCTCTTTGAACAGCACGCGGTTGGGCAGCCCGGTCAGAGCGTCATAGAACGCCAAGTAACTCAGCCGGTCTGCGGCTAGCTTGCGTTCGGCAATCTCCTCGGTCAGCGCAGCGGTGCGCTGCGCTACCAGGCTTTCCAATTGCTCGTTGTGGAGCAGTACCTGGCGTTGAAGGTAAAAAATGTCGACGAACACCCGCACCTTGGCGCGCAGGACTTCGGGGATGATCGGCGAGTAGATGAAATCCACCGCGCCCAGCGTGTAGCCACTGATGCGATCGGCATCCGAGTTTGCCTCGGCGGTGACGAAGATGATCGGCGTGTACTCCGAACGCGGGTGGCTGCGGATCAGCGTGGCGGTCTCGAAGCCGTTCATCATCGGCATGTTGACGTCGAGCAGGATCACGGCGAAATCTCGCTTGAGTATCTGGCGCAAAGCCTCCGCGCCTGAGGTTGCCGTCACGACCTCCAGATCCATGCCCGAGACGATGGCGCCCAGTGCCATCAGCTTGGCCGGCGTGTCGTCCACAATCAGCACCCCGGCGCGCGCGCTCGCTGGCACCACGCTGTGCTCGGTCATGGCGTCGGTGCGCAGCGCCGGAATCTCGGTCTTGGGTATATCCATCATTCGTCTCCCTGTTGGCGGTTCATTTCAGACTCAATTCGATAAGATGCGGCCCGATTTCTTCCAGATTGAGCACGGTCGCGTTCACCGTCGCACGGACTGCGGCGTCCGGCATCCCGGCGGCGACTGCGGTGGCCGCCGACTCGATCAGCGCCAGGCCGCCGTGACGCTGAATCGCCGCCAGCCCGTGCGCGCCGTCGCTGAGTGTGCCGGTCAGCACCACGCCGATCACGCGCGAACCCATGGCCTCGGCCGCGCTCTCGAACAGGACGTCGATAGACGGCCGCGCATAATACACGGGGGCTTCCGTCGACAGAGCGTAGTGGTCGGCTTCCACCAGCAGGTGATAGTTGGGCGGCGCCAGGGTGACGCTGCCTGGCTCGATGGCATCCTTGTCCCCGGCCTCGCGCACCCGCAGGGCGCAGCCGTCTTGCAGCGCGATCTGCAGCTCATCGCCGCCATCGGAGCTGCGGTGCTGCACGATCACCAGCGGCAGGCGGAAGTTGCCGGGCAGCGCGGACAGTATGGCCTTCAGGGCCCGCAGCCCCCCGAGCGAAGCGCCGATCACCACGATGCCGTATTTCATGTTTGTCATGTGTTGATACAAAAAACGGTTATTTGCATTCTGAGGTTGAAAAAAGGCCTGGCAGAATCACTTCGTGCCGAAGATCGTAACGCCAGCAATTGTAGCTGCCTTCGCCAGATTGGCATCCAACGTTGCTAGCGGCAGACCGCTACGCTGCGCTAATTCCAAATAGGCGGCATCGTAGGCCGACAGCTTATAGCGCCTCGCAAGATGTAAAGTATCGCCCAAAGCGTGCGCTGCTGTCGCCTGATCGGTCACTAAATTGAGCCGCCCAATGAGTGCGATAAAGCGTTGCGCGTCCGCTTCGGTCACCCCACCCTTGGACTCGAGCTTGGCGACAACGTTGGCTGCTTCCAGTGCAAACAGTGATGGCACAAACGCTTGCGATTCCTTGAGTGCCGTCAGGGTCGCACCGGCATAATCCACGCCTGCCGGATTGGTTTCGGGCACCAGCCAAAGCAGCACCACAGAAGCATCCAGAACAAAACTCATGCCCGGCCCTCATCTATGAGCGCTTTGAGATCGACACCGCCCACCGGCTTACGAGAGCGCATGAAGGACAGCATTTCATCGACGGCGGCAATGGCATCCGTGTGCTTGTTGCCTTGCGCCGGCAACAAATCGGCCACGGCTTCACCGCGCAGTGTGATGGTGTAGCGATTGCCAGCCTGGATGCCACGCAGCAACTCTGGCAACTTCGTCTTCGCTTCGTATGATCCAACTTCGATGTTCACGAACGACTCCTTTTTAGATATGCAGACCAGTATATAGACTAGTCCGCACAAGTCAAGTTCCGGCCAGTCAAATCAGCAAGCGTTTCCTTGCTTTGTGTCTCTGTGGCAAATCTTCATCGCACTTTCCGGTAGAGCTTTTCCGCCAGGCCCACTGCCTCGTAGCGGTCTTCGCAGGGTGTGGCGTGCAGCGATTCGGCGCTTCCCAGCCAGAGAATCCCGCCCGGCGCCAGGCTGTCGTAGATCAGCCGGTGCACGCGGGCCTGAAGCTGCCGGTTGAAGTAGATCATCACGTTGCGGCAGAGGACGACGTGAAACTCGTTGAACGAGCCGTCCGTCACCAGGTTATGCACGGCCCAGACGATGTTGCCGCGCCCGAGGTCGCGTAGGATGGCGCTCTCGTGCTTGGCGGTGTAGTAGTCGGAGAACTGCTCCTTGCCGCCGGCCTTCTGGTAATTGGCAGTGTACTCACGCATGCGATTGATCGGGTAGATCGCCGCCCGGCCCTGCTCCAGCACCCGCTCGTTGATGTCGGTGGCGTAGAACCGGGTGCGCGCCAGCAGGCCCTCCTCGTGCAGCAGGATGACCATGGAATGGACCTCCTCGCCCCCGGCGCAGCCCGCGTGCCAGATGCGGATGAGCGGCAGGCTGCGCAACTCCGGCACCATCTTCTCGCGGAACACCTTGTAGAAGGCCGGGTCGCGGAACATGGCGGAAACGTCAACCGAGACGATATCAAGGAAGCGTGCCATGCACTTTGGATTGTGCAGGACACGGTCCTGAAACGCCGACAAGGTGTGCAACCCTGCCTCGGCCATGGCGCGGGCGAGGCGACGCTTGAGCGAGGCCACGGCATAGTTGCGGAAGTCGTAGCCGTAGCGCTGGGCCATCGCCTCGAGCAGCAGCGGCAACTCGATAGCCTCGATGGCCTCGATAGTTTTGGGATCGGGATCGGGATCGGGGAGCTGCACGTTATGGTTCGGCTTGGTGGCTTTCATGGGGTGGGAAAAACCTTTTTAGCCACAGAGGCACAGAGACTCAGAGGAAAACCACAGAGAACCCTGCTTTTGATTTGCCTTTCTCCGTGTCTCTGTGTCTCTATGGCAGATTTCATGGTTTTCTCTGTGCCTCTGTGGCAGTCGGCAGTGATTGCTCCAGTGTCGCAATCGGCAGATACAAAGTCAGTGGACTATCCACGCAAATAATAAAACCCAGCTTCACATAAAACGCCTTGGCTTGCTCATGCTTGGCATCCACCACAACGGCATACAACCCCACCCGTTGCGAGAACTCCACCGCCAGACGCAAAGCAAACGCCAGCAAGTCCTGCCCGAACCCTTTGCCTTGCTGGCGCTTATCTACCGCCAGCCGACCGATACGCAACATGGGCGCAGGATAACGCGGCAACTTATTTTGAGAAGCAAGCGCACTCGTCGCCACTTGCCCCGCGCTCACCGTAACGAACCCCATAACGCTCACACCATCATCGGCAAGTGCCACATATGTTTTACCGAAACCACGCCGTTGCTGTTGCCCGGCCTGCTGCAATAGAAACTCATTCAGCGCCACCTCGCCGCAATCAAACCCCTCACGACGATGCTGGGTATCCAGAAGCTGAATCGCAACCATGAATCAAGAACGCGCCATCAGTTTGCGCAACGCGGCTTTAGGTTTGGCGGGCTTTTGCATCGAGGCCGTAAACGCATCGAAGTCTCGTTGCGTGAGGAGAAGCGTGTCGTTTTCAGAAACGATGCGCCGCGCTGCCTCATAGGCATTATGTAGCATGAAGCTAGAAACGGTCGTCCCCATCAAACTTGCCGCACGTTCGATCACGATTTTTGCTTCCGTGCTGGTGCGCAAATTGATGCGGGCGGATTCATTGGCAAGGGTGGCTGGCATGGTTGCTCTCCCGAAAATTAGTGTGGAAGTATTGTACGTCATATTGCCACCTAACTCCATTGCTCATTTTTTTAGAGGTGCCCTATACACAGAGAAACCCTGCTTTTGTTTGGCTTTTCTCC
>JBCKTZ010000037.1:0-13382 GCA_038925245.1 Gallionellaceae bacterium | reverse complement strand
GTCACCGTAGCAACGAGAGGCGCGCATTATATAGATCGAACGTGTTGCGTCAATTCATTTGTGATTTATTTATATAATTTCATTGGCACTTACAAAAACGTACAATGTATTTTTTGTTTTTAACGGTTCGATTCTAGACGTGACAATGATGAAACTGATATTAGGAATCGAGTCTTCCTGTGATGAAACAGGCGTTGCGCTATATCACACTGAACTCGGCCTGCTCGCCCATGCATTGCACTCGCAGATTGCAATGCACAATGAGTATGGTGGCGTTGTACCGGAACTTGCTTCTCGTGACCATGTGCGCCATGTGCTGCCACTCATCCGCGACATTGCAACACAAGCCAATTGCAAGTTGATCGATATTGATGCAATTGCTTACACACAGGGGCCGGGGCTGTCCGGCGCGTTACTGGTTGGAGCGAGTGTGGCTAGCTCACTAGCCTTTGCTCTCGACATTCCCACTCTTGGCATTCATCATCTGGAAGGGCATTTGCTCTCGCCATTACTTTCCGATCCTGCACCAGACTTTCCGTTTGTTGCGCTGCTTGTATCCGGTGGACACACGCAACTGATGCGCGTGGATGGTGTAGGTCGCTATACACTGCTTGGGGAGACACTGGATGATGCGGCCGGTGAGGCATTCGACAAGAGCGCAAAGCTGCTAGGTCTCAACTACCCCGGTGGCGCGGAGTTGGCAAAGCTGGCCTTGTCAGGCACATCCGATCGCTTTAAATTCCCCCGTCCTATGTTGCATAGCGGCAATCTCGATTTCAGCTTCAGTGGCTTGAAAACTGCCGTGCTCACTGCAACCAAACAAAACGACTTGAATGAGCAAACGCGTGCTGATATTGCTAGCTCAGCACAGGAAGCCATTGTTGATGTTCTGACCAGCAAGGCGATGGCGGCACTAAAACAAACAGGGCTTCAGCGGTTGGTAGTGGCAGGGGGTGTTGGCGCTAACCAGCAGTTACGTTCCAAGTTAAATAACGCAGCACAAAAATTCGGCTTCCGCGTGTTCTATCCCGATCTGGAGTTTTGCACCGACAATGGTGCGATGATTGCATTTGCCGGTGCTCTGCGTTTGCAACAGCAGGAAGCCAAGCGTGATTACCGTTTCAATGTCAAACCGCGTTGGGATTTGCAGCAGCTTAATTACGCGGAGCTATAACTGATTCGTTTTGTTATTGCTGCTTACCGCCAATCTTGCCTTCCTTACCCGCCAACAGATTCTGGATATTGCTTTTGTGACGCCAGATCAATAGCAGTGATAACGCGATTGCCACCAGCAGGTACTCGCGCGGCAAGTCCATCAAATATGCATAGCCCGGCGTAGCCGCTGCAGCCAACAGCGCAGCCAGAGAGGACTGGCGAAAAACCAGCGCAACCAGCACCCAGGTGGCAAGCCCAGCCAGACCTAACCAAAGATTCAATGCCAACAATACACCTAGTGCCGTTGCCACGCCTTTGCCGCCTTTGAAGCGCAAAAAGATCGGGAACAAGTGGCCCAGAAAGACCGCGAGTGCCACTGCCGCAATTAGCGTGTAATCTTGTGGCGCATAGAGTTGTGCAATCACCACTGCGACCGTGCCCTTGGCTGCATCACCCAATAATGTCAGCGCAGCGGCGGATTTTTTACCGCTGCGCAGTACATTAGTCGCGCCCGGATTTTGAGAGCCATAGGTGCGCGGGTCGGGTAAGGAAAAAGCCTTGCTCATCAGTACCGCAAAAGAAATCGAGCCCAACAGATAGGCGCACACAACAAAAGCTAGGGTCAACATCTGGAATACCTTAAAATACACAGAAACATGCGAAGACGCGAATTTTACGCGATTCCAAAATATTACACATCAATATTGGCACAGCACTAATGGACATCATCTTTCTACGTGAACTTAAAGTCGACACACTCATCGGCGTATATGATTGGGAGCGTATCGTGCCGCAAACCCTGCAAATCGACCTCGACATCGCGCTGCCCAATAGCCAGGCCTGCCACAGCGACGACATTGCTGACGCGCTGGATTATTCAGATATCGTGCGTCACCTGAAAGAAGTTTTGACCAGTCGTCATTTCAACCTGCTTGAAGCACTTGCCGAACATATCGCACAGATTCTGCTTAAGGATTTCAACGCACCGTGGGTCAAGGTCAATGTAGCCAAGCTGCATGCCATACGCGGCAGCAAGATGGTAGGGATAAGTATTGAGCGGGGGCAGGTGAAATAGCCGGTGGTAGACCGACAGCTAGTCACTTTTCTTGTCTTGCCAAGGAAAGCAACCCAAAGAAGGCGCCCCGCTGCGGGACTCGAACATAACCAGCGACTTGGCTGGCGTTGTTTGCCAGATTAGTCGAATGGATATGCAAAGCTTGCTCGCCTAAACCTCCGCTCACTTGCAACTTATCAAGGCTGCGCACAGGGGAAAGAAAAGCAGGAAGTGTTGTGTGTGCTATGCGCACGATTTTTTGTTTAGTCTCCAACGTAACGAGCTACGCTGGCTGAAATGTCAAATGTAATGCCTGACCCTTAGCCTGTTTGTACCGGACTTTCACCAACGATCACTTGCCAGTTTGCGCTGGCGCACTCCCCTTTGTTTTTGCTTTGTTGGGCTCTTGTTGAGTGAGGTTTAGCACACGCGCATAATTTCGCTATACTGCGTAAGAGTCCACGCCGATATGTCTAGGAAACTGTGAAAGTCCAAGGGAAGAAAGTCACTGGTTCAATACGGCGCGTTGTCTCTCATGGAAAACAGCCTCGGTGATGAGCCCTGAGCCATACAGGCGCTGCAGCTCTTTTAACTGGTCCTCCTTAGAGCTCCTCGCAACGCCTGCCTTGGTCGTTTCTTCCAGACCTTTTCCTAGAAAGGAAACCAGAAGTCCGTGCATCCTGTTCAGCGCCTCCTGAGCAGCGCGTTTGCCCGCCAAGCCAAAATCGCTCTTGAATTCACTGAACTCTGCTCGTCCCTCTCCAGAAGTGCGCAAGTTCCCTAGGACAGTGCCTTTGGCGTCGCTGATATTGTTAGTCAGGTTCAAAGTAAACATCGTGGGTGGCCAAGTGAACAGACTTGGCGAGGATGAACTGGTCGAGATTTCAACCGCAGCAATGTAGTCGACCTTCGACTTTGCTGGGTCACTCGATGAGCTTAGTAAGGTTACGTTAGAGAAGATGCTCGCGTACATTTTGTAAAGCCCGGTTTCCAAGTCTTTGTATGGCTTGTATCTGACCTGGTCACCGCCACCGCCGGACGTCGTAACCTCTTTTTCGACGGGCTCTGCAAGGTAGTAACCGATACTTTTGCTGGACTTTGTCTGCTGCGTGATGCCGACCGTGGAGAGGTCGGGGGCAATCACGATCGGATGTGCACACCCTCCAAGTATGAGTGCGATACCGAAAAGGATGAATTTGATAGCAGTGTTCATGGGGCTACTGACTCAAAACTTTCTTTTGCTGCTCTTCGTAGTTTTCTTTAGTGATCAGCTTTTGGTCATAAAGCGCCTTGAGCTCGACCAAGGTACTTTCCTTCGACTTGGGCTGTCCCTTTTCAGTCGCCGCTGCAACAGCAGTGGGCGTCAACGAGGAAGTAACGGCATCCGCGACCTTGGCGATACGGCTCATCACAATCTGTATCACAGACGGGTATTCGTAAGCAGCCCCCGAGTTGTGGTCAATAATGGCACCAATACCACCGCCCAAAATGATGTTGCCAAACATCATTCCTTTCGTGTCGGAAACCACGCCTTGCTTGCCCGGCAGGTAGCCATCCTTCATGCAGATCACCTGCATGTCGTCATTTGAGCGGCTAATGCCAACAGTCCCAGGCGTGGTAATGAACCATTTCCCCTTTTTGTTGCTCAGCTCGCATGAGGCACCGACCAGTTCAGGACCCGTCGAATCCTTGGTCTGAACCGATACATTTTGGTTGGTTGTGCCTGTGATTGAAGCGCAGCCGACCAAGGACAGCAAGGCAATAACGGTCACCAATGTTTTTAGAGAAAAAGGGGACGCTTCCTTTTCTTGTCTTTCTTTATCCCTTGTCTTGCGTTTCATTCTAGTTCTCCCATAGCATAGAGCAAGGTTCTTTACTGCGGCTGCGATGGGTGACCTTATTACCCAGACAACTGGCAGACAAAGCAGATAGTAACCACAAATCTTATGAGATGCAAACTCCGTGGTAACAAACACTGCGCTAGGCGATTCTGTCGAATATGCCAAAGCTCGTTACCAAACCAAAACCCTGTCAATTCGAGAAGTCCTTGCGCGGGACGCTCGCATACAACATTCGGCATCTCCGGTTTGAGAAGAAGGTTTCACAGGAAGAGCTAGCATTCCGCTGTGAACTAGATAGGACCTACATTTCAGCTGTGGAGCGTTGCATCTGGAATGTATCGCTCGGCAATATTGAGAAAATTGCCGGGGCATTAGAGGTGGAACCATGGCAGCTGTTGGTTCCGCCGAAGTAATTCTATGCTTGTGGGTCGGGTTAGGCATGTAATTCCGCGCCGTAACCCGACATGATTGGCCGCAGCACAACTTGCTGATGCAGCGGTTGTGCTGCATCAGGTTTGGCTTGAGGTTTTTGAATTTGAATTTTCGCTTTTCATTCCCCTCATCCGCCACCGAGTAGCGGAGGCTGGGTAGGGGATTTCGGCGAGGACTGTTTGAACACGTGGACGCGTAGCGGATCGTGCGAGTTCCGCAGCCGCCTGACCAGTCGAGCAACGCAGGGGACCTCATAGAGGTGGCGGATTGGGGTCGCCTTTTCTTTGGCTACTTTATTTTGGCGAAGCAAAAGAAAGTAGCTTGCTGCCGGGCAACCACCGGCGGTTTTAGTTCTGGTTTTGATGTTGGGTTACGCGCTGCGCGCCAACACAACATTCACTATATTCATCCTCTCGGATGATGCATCGCATGAAGTTGCTTCAACCGTTCTCTCGCCACGTGCGTATAAATCTGCGTAGTTGAAATATCCGCATGCCCCAACAGCATCTGCACCACGCGCAAATCTGCACCGTGATTCAACAAGTGAGTGGCGAAGGCGTGGCGCAGCGTGTGCGGAGACAGAGATTTGCTCAGCCCACCATGCTTGGCATGGCGCTTGATGAGGTACCAGAACATTTGCCGTGTCATGCCTGCCCCGCGCTGTGTAACAAACAACGCATTACTTATCTTGCTAACCAACAACACCGGTCGCGCTTCTGCAAGATAGCGCCTTAACCAGTCCAGCGCTTCTTCACCCAGCGGCACCAAGCGCTCCTTGCTGCCCTTACCCATTACCCGCACTACGCCCTCGCTCAGGCTGACCTGCGCAATAGTCAAACCCACCAGTTCGGAAACACGAAGGCCGCTGGCATACAGCACTTCCAGCATGGTGCGGTCTCGCATTCCCAACGGAGTATCGACGTCCGGTGCATTCAACAGCAGCTCCACATCCTGCTCGGTGAGGCTCTTGGGCAGGCTGCGCGGCAGCTTGGGGGTGGCAATTTGCAAGGTTGGATCGATGCTAATTTTGCCCTGGCGCAACAGATATTGGTACAGGCGCTTGAGGCTGGAGATGGCGCGTGAAGTGGATGTCGCCTTGGCTTTCTGTTCCACCACCAGGTGTGCGAGGAAGCCCTGAATATCTGCGTGCGTGCACTGCAACAAGCCAGCATTGCGATGCTGCTCCAGCCATACGGCAAGCTTGTTGAGATCACGCCGGTAGCTTTCCAGCGTGTTGCGTGAAAGCCCATCTTCCAGCCATAGGGTATCGCTGAATTCGTCGAGTAGCTCAGCGTTGTTCATGGTTAAGCAACCAGCGCTTGATATCCAGCGTATAGCCAGCGCTGTGGTTGGCGAAACCGCCCAACCCCGCTTTGCTCACCACACGATGACAGGGAATGACTATGGGGATAGGATTGGCGCCACAGGCCTGCCCCACGGCACGCGCACTGGACGCCATCTCTCTGGACAGTTCACCGTACTGACGGGTTTTGCCGCGTGGAATGACACTCATCGCTTGCCACACTTTGCGTTGATGATCTGTGCCACTGAAGTTAAGGCGAAGATCAAATTTATAGTCAGGATCGTTGAAATATGCATTGAGCTGTTCGCATACAGTTTGGGCAAACGGGTTTGAAGGTGCTTGAGGCAAAACATCACGCTCAAGAAAATCAATACCAGTTAGCGCATGCTCTATGCAGCGAATACCCAGCACAGCAAAGGGTGTGTCCAACTTGGCTTGATATGAATGGGGAGGTTTCATGGTTGAGTATGATAGCGTAACCATGCAAAAGGGGAGCCGAAGCTCCCCTTTTTTATTTCCAAGCTGCTTGCAAACTTAAGCTGCTGTTTTGCGAGGAGCCAGTTTTTCCTTGATACGTGCAGATTTGCCTGAACGCTCACGCAGGTAGTAAAGCTTGGCGCGACGTACATCGCCGCGACGCTTGACTTCAATGCTGGCGATTATCGGTGAGTGAGTCTGGAAGGTACGCTCTACGCCTTCACCGGCGGATATTTTACGCACGATGAATGAAGCATTCAGAGTGCTTCCCTTGCGCTTGGCAATAACCACGCCTTCAAAAGCCTGGGTACGCTTGCGCTCACCTTCAACAATATGCACGTTGACGATCACGGTATCGCCAGGGGCGAAGTTAGGGATCACTTTACCCAGACGGGCAATTTCTTCTTTTTCCAGTGTTTCGAGCAGATTCATTTTGTTTCCTCTTGTTGTACGGAAGCTTGTTCCTGCTGGTACTCTGCCAGTAGCCGAGCTTCCTGTTTTGTAAACTGGCGTTGTGCCAGTAAATCCGGACGGCGTTGCCAAGTGCGACCTAGCGCCTGTTTCAACCGCCACTTCTCTATTTCGGCGTGGTGGCCGGACAATAAAACATCCGGCACTTCCTCGCCTGCATAAACCTCTGGGCGCGTGTAGTGCGGACAATCCAGTAAGCCCTGCACAAAAGAATCTTGTTGCGCAGATTCGGCATCACCCAATACACCGGGTAATTGCCGCACCAGACTGTCTATCAACACCATCGCTGCCAACTCGCCACCGGATAAGACATAGTCACCGATGGAAAGCTCTTCATCCACATGCTGCCGTAACAGACGTTCATCTACGCCTTCGTAACGGCTTGCCAACAAAATTAATCCTTCATCCCGCGCCAGCAACTCCATCACGATTTCGTGAGTGAGTGGTCGCCCTTGCGGCGAGAGGTGTATCACGCATGTTTTCGTGATGCCCGCCTGTTTCTGGCAGTTCTTCGCCGCCTCTATTGCCAGCGCCAGCGGTTCTGCCATCATTAGCATGCCAGGGCCGCCGCCATAAGGCCGGTCATCCACACTGCGGTGCTTATCGCTGGTAAATTCCCGCGGATTCCAGGTGTGCAACACATACTTGCCTTGCTCGATCGCGCGTCTGGTTACACCAGATTTCGTGATGGCGTCGAACATTTCAGGGAACAGCGTGATGACATCGAAATGCATACCGCTTAATAATCCGCTTGCCAATCCACGCGGATTATTTTTTCCTCAAGACTGACTTGTTGCACCACATGCGACAAGTATGGAATCAAGATTTCAGTCTTGTCGTTGCGCACGCACAATATATCGTTTGCGCCCATGTCCTGCAGCTGCTCAACTTTGCCCAACAGCTCACCTTCAAGATTGATCACGTTCATACCAATCAAGTCTGACCAGTAGTATTCATCATCCCTCGCCTTGGGCAAGCTGCTGCGAGGCACTGCAATCAACAGGCTCTTGCAGTTTTCTGCTGCTGTTCTGTCGGTGATGCCTTCAAGCTTGGCTACCAGCACCTTGGTATGCGGCTTGCACTCCACCACTTTAAACTCGCGCCAAGGGTGAGTATCATTGCCAAGATGCCATACTTTGTGATCGATCAAAGCGTCCAGATGCTGGGTAAAAGCTTGCACCTTTACCCAGCCCAGCAAGCCTTGCGCCGCCACAACTTTTCCCATCACTACCATGGCCTCTGGCATCATGGGAGCCGACATCTTGGATTCCGGCAAATCAGGCTTTAGCTGCTGCACCGGCACGCTTAACCAGCTTAGAAACAGTCTCGCTCAATTGCGCGCCTTTTTCTTGCCAGTGTGTAATACGCTCCATCTGCAGGCGCAATGCTTCTTGGCCTTCTGGAGCGATAGGGTTGTAAAAGCCAACGCGTTCAATAAAGCGACCATCGCGACGATTGCGTGAATCTGCCACTACGACGTTGAAAAATGGACGATTCTTGGAGCCGCCACGGGAAAGACGAATAATAACCATAGTCTAAAAACCAATTGTATGTAATTTAGCTGATGCCAAAGGGCGCGAATTCTACGACACTTGACAGTGTTATGGCAAGGCATATGAAAACCAAGTTGAATAAGCTGGGAAGAGCAATGCCCGTTACTTAAGCGCTTGGGAGCTATGCCGCGTAGTTGACTATCGATTGGAGGCATTGCTAATAATTTATAACATATTGTTTTTATTGATATTAATATTTTTCTTACTCTTCTACAGCAAATAATCGACGATATTCCTTGATTGCATACCGATCTGTCATGCCAGCCACATAATCTGCAACGGCTCTTGCCTGGTCAGAGCCTGCCTGCCGCTGAAATTGCGGCGGCAATAATCTGCTATCACTCATGAATGCCTGAAACAGTTCATTGATAATGCGTCGCGCCTTGGTACTCATGCGCATTACCCGATAATGCCGGTATAAATTCGTATGCAGAAACTTTTTAAGTTCGCGCTGTTGCTCGTGCAATCCGCTGCTAAATGCTGCCAAGGTCGGTGCCACACGAACATCTTCCAAAGTTTCTACTGAGTGAGCACGGATATTTAACTCTGTTTGTTCGATCAGGTCTGTAACCAGCGTATTGATCATGCCGCGTACTGTCTCATGCACGACACGGCGACCTTCCAACTGCGGATATGCTTTATTAACCGCTCGCATATGGCTGGCAAATAATTCAACCTCTGATAGCTGCTCAAGTGTGATCAGCCCTGATCTCAAGCCATCATCTACATCATGATTGTTGTAGGCGATTTCATCAGCCAGATTGGTAATCTGCGCTTCCAGTGAAGGCCGCTGGTTATTGATGAACCTTACGCCGACTTCACCCAATTGAGCGGCTTTGTTCAAGGCACAATGTTTCAGTATGCCTTCACGCGTCTCGAAAGTAAGATTGAGCCCATCAAAGGCGGCATAGCGTTCTTCCAGCAAATCAACTACCCGCAAAGATTGCAGGTTGTGCTCAAAACCGCCATGCCCCTGCATGCATGTATTAAGCGCGTCCTGGCCGGCATGCCCGAAAGGGGTATGGCCAAGATCATGTGCCAATGCCACCGCTTCGGCCAAATCTTCATTTAGACCAAGGCGGCGCGCAATAGATCTTGCTATTTGTGCGACTTCAATGCTGTGCGTAAGTCGTGTTCGGAATAAATCGCCTTCATGATTTACAAAAACTTGCGTCTTGTATTCAAGGCGGCGAAAGGCGGTGGAGTGGATAATGCGATCACGGTCACGCTGAAATTCGCTGCGGCCATTTGGCGCAGCTTCTTGCACCATGCGTCCGCGCGAATTGTGCGTATTGACCGCATAAGTTGCCAGCTCAATGTTTTTCACTACAGGCTTCCAAGGTTGCGCGCAACAGCTCTGCCGGCACGGCACTGGATATCACAGCATGACCCAATGCTTTCAAAAGAACGAAACGAATTTGACCATCAACAACCTTCTTATCTAGTCCCATCAGATCCAGATACTTATCGATTGGCATATGCGGTGCAATTACCGGCAGGCCTGCACGCGCAAACAATTTTCGTATACGCGTCACATCTTGTTCGCTGATCCACCCCATGCGTTGCGACAAGTCTGCTGCCATGATGGTACCGGCCGCCACTGCCTCTCCATGCAGCCATGCGCCATATCCCAACCCATTTTCAATCGCATGACCAAAGGTATGCCCAAGATTCAGCAGTGCACGTTCGCCGCTCTCACGCTCATCATTCCCAACCACTTCAGCCTTGTTTTCACAACTACGCGTGATTGCATATTGCAATGCAACGGTATCCCGGGCCAGTAGCTTCTCCATATTGGATTCCAGCCATTCCAGAAAAGGTAAATCGCGTATCAGGCCATACTTAATCACCTCTGCCAGACCGGCACGCAACTCCTGCTCTGGTAAAGTATTGAGGGTATCGATGTCGGCTATCACCAGTTGAGGCTGATAAAAAGCGCCTATCATGTTTTTCCCCAAAGGATGATTGATACCTGTTTTCCCGCCCACCGAGGAATCAACTTGCGATAGCAGTGTTGTCGGGATTTGAATAAATGGCACTCCGCGCAAATAGGTTGCCGCCGCATAGCCAGTCATATCGCCTATGACCCCACCTCCCAGCGCTATTAACGGTGTATTTCGTTCACAACGACTGGTAAGAAGCGCGTCGTAAATCAAAGTCAGCGTTGCAATATTTTTGTATTGTTCGCCATCCGGCAAGACAATTGATTCGACCCGAACCCCATTGCTTTCAAGCATCTTCTTTAATTGCTCCAAATAAAGTGGCGCAACTGTGGTGTTACTCACAATTGCAACACGCTTATTAGGAAGGAAAGGTAATATCAAGTCTTCCCGACTCAATAGCCCACTGCCTATATGGATAGGATAGCTACGCTCAGCCAGTCCTACTGTTAGTGTTTGCATGGTATTCATCGCTCGTGAATTGCTATGTGTGAAGTTTAGTTTGCGCTGCAACGCGGACAATAGTATATGTACATTTTGCTTGCCGGTGTGTATGACGATATCTGCAATTTCGGTATACAAGGGATTGCGCTGTTCGAATAACTCGTGCAACTTTGCGCGAGGATCCGCTGTTTGTAACAATGGCCGGCTTCGATCATGGCGCGTCCGCTGCCATAGGTCATGCACCCCGCTCTTCAAATACACCACCGTGCCATTTTCACGCATCACACTCCGGCTGCCCGCATCCAGCACCGCACCACCTCCTGTTGCCAATACAATATCATTTCCTTGCAACAGTTCTTGTACGATACCAGCTTCACGTTGACGGAAACCAGCCTCACCTTCAACATCAAAAATATGCTGGATCGTAACACCGGTACGCTTCAAAATCTCTTCATCACTGTCAATAAAGGTTTTTGCTAGCTGCTTGGCAAGCAGACGCCCGACGGTTGTTTTCCCCGACCCCATCATCCCAACAAGAATTATATTGCCTGATGGTCGTTTAACAGATTGAGTATCGAGGATTGTCATGGATGGAATTGTAGCGGAAATTTAGGACACACTGGTATCACTTCAAGGACTGGAAACAACAAAGCCCGGTATCGACCGGGCTTTGCGGGAAACAGCGAAAGCAGTTTACTGCAAATTCAAACTGTCGTTCATAATTCTCGGTGTAATAAATACCAGCAACTCACGCCTGTCTGTTGTCCTTGTATCCTTTTTAAAGAGCCACCCAAGTACAGGGATATCCGCCAACAAAGGAACTGCGTCTTTGGATCGACCCTCACTTTGTGTGTATACGCCACCAATCACCAAGGTGCCGCCATTCTCTACCAACACCTGTGTATTTATTCTTTTAGTGTTAATGCTTGGTATTCCTCCGGGCGGTGTCACACCGACTGTATCCTGGGTCAAAAGCACTTTCATATTGATCCTATTATCTGGAGTGATTTTAGGCGTCACAGTCAAACTCAACAATGCGGGTTTAAATTGTACTGCTGTGCCTGCCGCGCTAGTTGTAGAATAAGGAATCTCAGTTCCTGCAGAAATTACTGCCAGCGTTGAATCCGCTGTAAGCACACGCGGGCTGGCTATGGATGTAGATTTTCCGTCTATCTGTGATGCGGTTAACTCAAGACTCAATGCCTTGCCACTTGCCGCTGTAAACACCATGCCCAATACGCCAGTCCCCCCCCCTGGTAAATTCACATTCGCATTCGCTGTGCCTGCTGTAAAGTTGCCAGGAGGATTAATTGGATTGTTTATGGAGTTCAGCTTGCCGCCTAAAGTTCGACTAAAGGACTCAAACGCCTCTACAAAACGCGCCTCGATGACCACTTGCCTTACTGACACATCCAGTTGTTTGATAATCTTACGAGCTTCATCCAGCCCGAATGGCGTGTCTTGCACAAAAATTGTATTAGTACGGGCATCCACTACTGCACTGCCCCGTTTAGTCAGAATTTTTTGTTTGTCATTTGACAAGAGCGCCGCAATATCTTCTGCCTTGGTATAGCCAAGCTGAAAACTTTCTGTGCGCAAAGGTTCAAGATTGGCGATATCCTGAGTCGCTGTTAAATCAATCTTTTCTTTGCTAGCAATTTCTTCGCGCATAGCCACCTGCATCACGTTACCATTAATACGCTTGTCCAAGCCTTTGCTTTGCAAGATGATATCCAACGCCTGATCCCAAGGCACATCCTTCAAACGCAAAGTCAGACTCCCTGTAACAGTATCGCTAATCACAATATTCAGATTTGTGAAATCAGCAATAACGCTAAGTGCTTCACGCGCAGTAATATTCTGGAAATTCAGCGTGAGCTTGTCACCGGTATAGCCCAGTCTGGCCTTTTCCGCTTTTTTATCTTCAATTATTTGTTTGACTTCAATGATTAATTTGTTATCAGCTTGATATGCCGAGTATTCCCACTGGTTTTTAGCCTCTATCACAAGGCGTACATTTTCACCTTGTTCATAGGTATCCAGAATTTGCACGGGCGTAGCAAAGTCCGCCACATCAAGCTTGCGCCGCAAATTTTGCGGCAAGCTGGTTTTCAAGAAGTCGACTATTAAAGTCTTACCCTGTTGTTTGATGTCAATCCCGACATTTGGATCTGACAAATCAACTTGAACTCGACCTTCGCCATTTTTTCCTCTTTGAAAATCCACATCACGCAAACTATGTTTCTGCGTGCTTGGTTTGGACTCGGCAAAACGGGAAACCAGTGAGCCGGCTGCACCCTCAATCGGCCTTAATGTCATCAGCAAATTGTTACCCTCAATTCGGGGTGGATCGTAAGTCAGCATCTGGTTCAGGTTGAACACTAACCTGGTTCGATCACCAGCTTGTACTATGGCTGCACTTCTCAGGTTACCTTCGGTAAATTCCTGGGTTTTCTTACCCATGGCATTGGTAGTTTTAAGGAATGTCAATGCGATGCGCGGTGGCGTACCTATTGTAAATGCCTCTGGAGCCACAGTAATGGCTTGTTTCATGCTTATCTTGACGACCACCTCGCCTCCAGCTAAGCGGCTAGCACTGATAGACTCGATACTATTTAAACCAACAGATGCATTTGCTTCAGCTGTATTTTCGGAAATATTATTTTGCGCATTAGCACTTATTGCATAAACCGCAAAAAATACAGTTGCAAA
>JBCKTZ010000036.1:0-15667 GCA_038925245.1 Gallionellaceae bacterium | reverse complement strand
CATAACATATTGATTATATTTAATATTTTATGCTTCCTGACGGACTGAATAACACTATACCCTAAAGGGTACAAGGACACACTACTCGCCTGCTGATGCAGGCATTAGTGCGAGAACCTGCAAGCAGGTCTTCGAGGCAAATCAATGGGTTGCGAGTTGAGGCGAAGAGGCTACTAACTACCTGCAATACGATCGTAATAACGCGCCCGGTAGAGCAAGCGAGGGGATATAAGGTTGTCATTGAAACCCGAACGGTCGTGCAACACGTTATTACACAGCAGCCCCATACCGGACTCAAGCCGCGCGCTATAAATAAAGGGGGAATCTGAAGCCAGCAACTGCTCCAGAAAAGCTACAGCGGTGAGTGATAGTTCATCCTGCTTCCATACTATGCTGCGGGTTCTGGCGGTGTAGCGCATATGCAGCTTGCCGTGCTCGTCAATCGAAAACACCGGACCGCTTTGCTCGGCACGTGCCACACCTTCTTCATCGGTACGCGCAGGGATGGTCATCATGTCCGGCGCACTTAAAGCGCGAATCAAATCCGGATTTTCATCACGTATTTTCAGATACACCATCTCGTGATCCATCATGCGATTTTCACCGCCTTCGGCTGCGCTATGCACACAGTGCAGCAACATGGCACGTATGCGCCGCTCAGGCGCATTGTAATATCCGTCGGTGTGCCACTTGATCGGCTTGTTCGTATAGGGGATGTAAGCTAGACGTGATTGATCATTTGCGCTGCTGACTTTGATCTCGGAGATGCCGTCCTCTCCGGCCAAAAAGTTGGCATCCAACTTATTCAAGCCAAATTGTGCACCAATCTTGCGTGGAATTTCCTTGTCTGCCGAGTGTAGCTTCGCGGCATAAATCACCATATTAGCCCTCTGACAGCGGCTTAACAGCTCAGCATGTTCGCTTGCGCTTAACATCAGAGGATCATTTATTTCTACGATCAATTCTGCGATGGAAGTGGGCGCTTGCTCAAGCTTTTGCTCGCGCCAGCGCTGGTAAGCGGATGCCTTATTTAAATCGTAGGGCGATGTCATGTTGTAAGGGTTGTGAATTCGGCAACGCTATCCGGTTTGCCAAGGTCGTCAAACAGTCCGCTCATGGCTTTTTCGAGGATGCCCACAGACTCAGGCACTTCGATTGCCATAATCTGGTCGACCACCCAAGTTTTATCCTTCTCATCCACCACATCACGCATGCATTTGCCTAGATACAAAATAAACGTGAAGGATGATTCAACCCCGGTGTAATGAAAGTCGGCATACTCGCCAGCACGTTGGTTGACGCTGTCAACAAAGCTATCCTTGTATTCGCGCATAGCCCCACCCAGCCACTCCGCTTGATTTTCTGCCTGGTGCTCAGCAACTCGATTCGCCAGCGCTCCGGTGAATTCCATGCGCCCCTCTTCGCTCAGCTGTGCGTACACGATGCGGTCTGCAACCATCACCAGGAAAATCAAATATTCTTGCAGAAAAGCAAAATACTGAGGACCAACTGCAATATCAAAGTCCGCTCTGCGTATGTTTTTTAGCGTGTTGTCGCTGGTACGCCAGATAATATAAGCCAACGCACCGGCAATTTCCTGTGGCGTTTTCTTGCGGTGATCTTTCTTCTGCCAATTACTTTTTACGCGAATTTTTGAACGCATTTGAACCCCACAAAAGAAACTGCCAGCTTGCCCTCCCATAGTGGGGAGCAACCTGGCAGGCGACAAATTGTTTATTCCAATTTCATTTCGAAGGTGAAACAAGGCGGCGACGAGCGAGCGACGAAGACAGTGCATTTAGCACGGCTAGGAGCGAGCGAGGAAGCCAACGCAGTGTCACCGATGAATGGAATTGGAATTAGTAGCCGCCCTTGCCCAATGGCTGCGTCAAGCCGCCTACTTTGCAGCCCTGTTTTGATGGTCCAGTCGGGAATAGGTCATATACCGCTTTACTATCAGCTTCAGGCCAGAACTCCTGTATACCCTTCAGCATGTTGCGGAAATTGGGTGTATGACCTTCATCACGATACTGATCCCGCAAATAAGCGATCACTTCCCAGTGTTTGGGGGTCAGTTCAATACCTTCTGCAGCTGCAATTACCTTGACAACTTCTTCGCTAAAATCTGCCTCAAGCAAGTATCCATCAGCATCCGTTTCAAGCTCTACACCGTTAACAACGTATGACATAGTTCAATCTCCTATAACTATTAAAGAAAATTCAAAAAACTTCAAAAAACTTCAGTCCAAACCCGAAATGGATTTGTACGGCCAAAAAATACCACAACCAAAATGCCGCGCACCACCCAATCCACTGCGCTGAATTTGCATAGACGCTTGCGGCTTGAGATCATGTAACACCAGACCAAAACCAGTCAACGTGTGCTCTGCATCACTAATCTTCCGATATTTATCGCAGATTAAATTGCAGGAAATACTCATCGCTTGCAATTCTTTATTAATGTCGGCAAGAAACTCTATCTCGCCAAAATTGCTTTCCACCATAAAGGAATGCAACGTTGTTGTAGGTAGGAGTTGTCTTTCCTTGCCATTGCCAACAATTAAATTGCCCCCGCCAATGTTGAGCTGCTTGCCTGTTAATGCAGCTGTTTGAGAGGCGCGCGCTACAGGTATCCGCAAAATCAGCTTGCTACGCTTGGACAACAAGATCTGGTTACCGCTTGCGGATCCTCTTAACGGAAGAATGCCAGCATTTTTCTCATCTTTCAACCATGGCAGTATCTGGGCTATTTCTGACCATAGTGAAAATGAATAATTTTCAAGAACCAAGGCTCCTGACAGATCAAACACCATATCAACCATTTCTTGTTCAGCGTTTATGGCTGCCCGGCTTGTTGTTTCATTTGCCATCGGTAGTTGCCGTCTGTGTAGCAGCCCACTTTATCATTGCCTCTCCCCATAGCTTGGCTGATATAGGATCGACATCGAAAACGGTAAAGCGCTTGCTTTCGCGTATGCGAATTCGCAAAAGACTCATGCCGCCTTCCACATGATCAATTTGCTGCAATTCCACATCTTGCCCGCCTAGCGGTAGCTTAAACTTGTCCAGCTCAATGATATTGGGCATACTTATCCTTGTTGTTTTAACTTTTCCATAGAATTACATATGGGAGCGATTCTGATTTCACGTTATTATATAGGTCGTTCTGCATTGGGAATCGCCAATTGTGGCCAATAGCAACTATGGGT
Organism: Gallionellaceae bacterium; assembly: GCA_038925245.1. GTDB lineage: Bacteria > Pseudomonadota > Gammaproteobacteria > Burkholderiales > Gallionellaceae > 39-52-133. The sequence goes on along the minus strand of JBCKTZ010000036.1, from coordinate 12,458 downwards.
GCAGCCTGCTAACACCATGTGATGAGTGGCGCCCCCCCATTAGGGCTATTTAATACAATCAAAAAATAAGTATCATTGTCAGACGCGCTAAACGAGTTTGATTGTGCATATCCAACAGATTTCATTATAGTAAGTGTTTTGAGAATTTGAAGAACTCTGCTTTTAATCCCGTTTTGGATCAAAGCTTCAATTTTGTAATTTTTACCAACTGCGCTTCAGTCTATTTTGTCTGGGCTCTAACTAGATTGTTTAACGAAAGGAATCATCATGGCAAAAAAACAACATGATACACCGCAACTTGACCAACTCGAGAGCGGCCCTTGGCCTAGTTTTGTAACAGGCCTCAAACGCTTGGCCGAAACAAATGACATGGCTGTTGACTTGATGGGCCAGCTCGAAACATCTTACCAGACCAAAAAAGGTTACTGGAAAGGCGGCACAGTGGGCGTCTTTGGTTATGGCGGCGGAATTATTCCACGCTTCACCGAACTTAAAAATGACAAGGGCGAAGCGCTCTTCCCCGATGCTGCCGAGTTCCATACCCTGCGCATTCAGCCACCTGCAGGCATGCATTACAATACAAATACATTACGTAAAATGTCTGACATCTGGGAAAAGCATGGCTCAGGTCTGATCGCTTTCCACGGCCAATCAGGCGACATCATGTTCCAGGGCGTTTCTACTGCCAATGTACAGCCAGCTTTCGATGAGTTGAATGAGCTGGGGTTTGACCTGGGTGGTGCCGGCCCTGCGGTGCGCACCTCCATGTCATGCGTGGGCGCAGCGCGTTGCGAGAACTCTTGTTACGATGAGGGTACAGCGCATCGCACCGTGCTGAATAACTTCCTCGATGACATGCACCGTCCATCTCTGCCTTACAAGTTCAAATTCAAATTCTCCGGCTGCCCTAATGACTGTATGAACTCCATTCAGCGTGCTGATATGGCAGTTATTGGTACATGGCGCGACAATATCCGTACAGATGAGAAAATGGCCAAAGCATGGTTTGCCAAGCACGGCATGGATGAACTGGTCAATGACGTAGTTGCACGTTGCCCAACCAAAACATTTCAGCTCAAGCAAATCAAAAACGTGACAAAAGGTCCGCACATTTCTAGCGTTGCAATTAACGATACGCACGCCATCGAAATTGACAATAAAGACTGTGTACGCTGCATGCACTGCATCAACGTAATGTCAGGTTCGCTGGCAACTGGCGTTGATAAAGGTGCGAGCATCTTGATTGGTGGTAAACGTACTCTCAAAATCGGCGACCTGTTTGGAACCGTCATCATTCCATTCATGAAGCTCGAGACTGAAGAAGATATGGAAAAGTTGGTTGACCTTGGTCAGCGCACTATCGATTTCTTTGCAGAAAACGCACTGGAGCATGAGCGTACCGGTGAAATGATCGAGCGTATCGGCTTGGTCAACTTCCTGGAGGCAATGGAAATTGATATAGACGCCAACATGGTTGCACATCCACGCACCAATCCTTATGTTCGTGCTGATGGCTGGGACGACGAGGTTGCAAAAATCAACGCTAAAAAACAAGCTGGAATGGGGGCGTAAATATGGAACAGGCAGCTGTAGCACCAAAAGTAGCATTGCGTCGACCGATTGAAAGTGGTGTGCCAGATAACAAGCCGCACCTACACCCTAAGTTCATCGCGAACTATGGCAACTGGAAATATCATGATCGCCCCCGTCCGGGTGTATTGCACCACGTGTCTCACACTGGCGATGAAGTATGGTCGATACGTGCAGGTACGCAACGTCAAATGGACGTATTTACCATACGTAAACTGTGTGATATCGCGGATAAATATGCTGAAGGTTTTGTACGTTTTACCATTCGTTCAAATATTGAATTCATGGTGTCATCTGAAAATCAGGTTGGCCCGTTGGTTGCTGAGTTGGAAGCAAACGGCTTTCCTGTAGGCGGTACCGGCAACTCAATTTCCATGATTGCCCATACTCAAGGTTGGTTGCATTGCGATATTCCAGGAACGGATGCATCTGGTGTAGTTAAAGCCCTGATGGATGACTTGATCGTTGAGTTCAAAAGAGAAGAAATGCCTAACCGTGTTCACTTGTCGACTTCATGCTGCGAGATCAACTGCGGCGGGCAAGCTGACTTAGCGATAATCGTGCAGCACACCAAGCCTCCAAAAATCAACCATGACATGGTTGCCAACGTTTGTGAGCGCCCTGCTGTGGTAGCGCGTTGCCCGGTTGCGGCGATTCGTCCAGCCATGGTAAACGGCAAGCCTTCGCTGGAGATCGATGAGAGCAAATGTATGTGCTGCGGCGCATGTTACCCTCCCTGCCCTCCAATGCAGATTAATGATCCAGAGTTTTCAAAACTGGCGATCTGGGTTGGCGGCAAGAACTCAAACGCCCGTAGCAAACCTACTTTCATGAAAATGGTGGCTTCGGGTCTTCCCAACAATCCACCGCGTTGGCCTGAAGTGAGTGTCGTGGTTATAAACATCCTCAATGTTTATAAGAAAGACGGCAGACCTTGGGAGCGTATGTCTGACTGGATAGAGCGTATTGGCTGGCCACAATTCTTTGAAAAAACCGGCTTACCATTTACCAAGTACCTGATTGATGACTGGAGAGGTTCACGCGCCTCCTTGAATCAAAGTGCTCATATCCGGTTTTAATATATGTGCATCTCTAAAAATCCAAACTTCGTCGTGACACTGCGTTGCTCAGAAATTTTATCGCTTACATATCATAATCATATGCTGCGCTCAAAAATTTCATCGCGCCTTGTCTCACTTAGAATTTTGAATTTTTAGAGGTGCCCATACGGCTCTAATATAGGAAAAACTGCATGAAATTTGGAATTGTTGTAAATGAAGGGCCTTACCAGCATCAGGCAAGTGATTCTGCTTACCTGTTCTGCAAAGCCGCAATCGTAAAAGGACATACGATTTCGCGCGTTTTCTTTTATCACGACGGTGTAAACAACGCCACAAAACTGACTGAGCCACCTCAGGATGATAGGCATATTGTTAATCGCTGGAGTAAACTGGCCGAAGAACACTGTGTTGATCTGGTTGTATGTGTCGCGGCAGCTATGCGTCGTGGCATCAGGGATGAAAATCTGGCGACAGGTTTCCGCATTTCAGGACTAGGTCAGCTTGTAGAAGCCGGCACTCTGACTGATCGTTTAGTCACATTTGGCGATTAAGGAGAAAACAGATGAGTGAAATCAAGAAGTTTATGTTCGTCAATCGTAAAGCGCCTCACGGTACTATTTACGCGTTAGAGTCACTGGAAGTTGTGCTGATTACTGCAGCATTTGATCAGGATGTTTCACTTGTGTTTCTTGATGATGGTGTCTATCAACTAAAAAAGGGCCAGCAAACCAAGGGGATTGAGACTAAAAATTTCTCGCCAACCTACCGCGCTCTTGATGGATACGATATTGAAAAGCTGTATGTTGAAAAAGAATCAATGGAGGCTCGCGGTTTGACAGAGGCTGACTTGCTGGTTGATGTCACTGTTTTGTCTAGTAAGGAAATGGGTGCTCTGATGAGCCAACAGGATGTAGTCCTGAGTTTCTGACGATCTGACAACCCTGAAAGGTAAAAGTAGAATGCTGCATATTATTAACAAATCACCATTGACCAACGGCGCTTTCGAAAGCTGTCTGCGTGTAACAGAAAGTGGTGAAATCATCCTTATCGAAGACGCAGTTTATGCAGCCACCAAAGGCAGTGCTTTTGAAGCAAAAGTACGTGAGGCCATGGGAAGCATCAAGATTAATGTCTTGATGCCCGATCTTGAAGCACGCGGGCTCGCTGATCGTCTCATCGACGGGGTTACTCCGGTTGATTATGGCGGCTTTGTCGAGCTCGTTGCTGGAAACAAAAACTGCCAGTCCTGGCTGTAATCTGTGTTGTAATAAATCGTAATCACCATTAGTAACAACCATTAGGAGAATCACAATGCCTCAAATCGATGTTAACGGTAAAAGCTACGAAACCGACGAAGAAGGATATCTGTTGAATTTGGCAGAATGGAACATGGATATTGCTGCATATATTGCAACAACTGAAAATCTCGAAATGACAGACAATCATTGGGAAGTTGTGAATTTCTTGCGTGAATATTTTGAAGAATATCAAATTGCTCCGGCAGTTCGCGTGCTGACAAAAGCCATCGGCAAGAAATTTGGCGCTGAAAAAGGCACTAGCCAATACCTGTATGAGCTTTTCCCCTACGGTCCTGGCAAGCAAGCTTGTAAAGTTGCCGGTCTGCCTAAGCCTACCGGCTGTATTTAATCTGAAGGGCATCTCTAAAAATCCAAACTTCGTTGCGATACTGCGTTGCTGAGATATTTTTATCGCTACATATCATAAATATATGCTGTGCTCAAAAACTTCATCACGCCTAGGCTCGCTTAGAATTTTGATTTTTTAGAGGTGTCCTGATTTGTAACAAATTTTTTTGCAAACCCGCTCAATACCTAGACTCTGAATGACCATGACAATAATGTTCGCAGTTCTTTTTTACTTTGCAGCGGGATTGTTTGCTGTTGGCCTGAGTTACCGCATTTATGACTATGCGCGCACTCCAGCGCCACTCAAAATTCCAACCACTCCGTCTCCGCGTACGCGTTTCGGGGTGGTATTGCTTATGGCCAGAGAAGTATTCATCTTTGAAAGTCTTTTCAAAGCTTCCCTTTGGACGTGGCTATTCAGCATCATGTTTCACGCAGGCCTTGCATTGGTGCTGCTACGCCACGTGCGCTACTTCATCGATCCTGTTTGGTCTTGGGTGATATTCATTCAGCCTTTTGGCATCTATGCCGGCTTTCTGATGGTCGCGGGTCTGATGGGGCTATGGGCACGTCGTTTCCTCGTTGATCGTGTTCGGTATATTTCAACGCCATCCGATCACCTGATGCTGCTCTTACTCATTACCATAGGCGTATCAGGCTTGGTAATGAAATTCATCACACATACCGACGTCGTAGCAATCAAAGACTTCTTCATGGGATTGATGAGCTTCAGCATCAATACCCTACCCTCTGACTGGATGATATATCTGCATCTGTCTTCTATTGCCTTATTAATGATTATTTTCCCGTTCAGCAAGTTGCTACATGCACCGGGATTATTTTTCTCCCCTAGCCGCAACCAGGTAGATAACTCGCGTGAAAAGCGTCATATTTCACCTTGGGCAGCAAAACAGGAATCAGGGAAATAATAATGGCAATTGAAATCAAAGCACCACCGTACAGAGTATTCAACATTGCGCCGGCAGTTAATCCGGGCGCTATGGAAAGTACAAAGACATTCGTTGCCAACGACAAGTTACAGCAAGCCTTGGGGTTTCCTGTATTTGATATACCTGACTGGCACGACAAAGCAATCGGGAAAATGGGCGAGTTGCTAGGCAAGTATCGCTCGCTGAAAGTGTATATGGACGCATGCGTTCATTGCGGCGCTTGTTCTGATAAATGCCATTACTTCCTTGGCACGGGTGACCCCAAAAACATGCCGGTTGCCCGGCAAGATTTGATGCGCAGCGTGTACCGCCGCTACTTCACCATCCCCGGCAAACTTTTCCCGTGGCTGGTCGGTGCACGCGACTTGACCCGCGAAGTGATGGACGAGTGGTACAACTACTTCCATCAATGTTCAGAGTGTCGCCGTTGTTCTGTATTTTGCCCCTATGGCATCGACACTGCTGAAATAACAATGGCAGCAAGGGAAATCCTAGATTCCGCCGGTTATGGACAAAAGTATTCCAATGAAATTATTGGCAAAGTACATGCCATTGGCAATAACTTGGGGCTACCTAAGCCAGCACTGATCAATACGCTGGAAGGTCTGGAAGAAGATGTAAAAGAGGATACCGGTTTTGACGTACGCTTCCCGATAGATGTAAAAGGCGCGGAAGTATTGTTGATCACCCCTTCCGCTGACTTTTTTGCCGAGCCTCATATTGACAGCCTAATAGGTTATGCAAAAGTATTCCATGCCGCTGGAATCAGCTGGACGCTTTCCTCCATGTCATCCGAAGCAGGTAATTTCGGCGTGTTTGTTGGCAATTACGAGCAGATGCGTACAATCGCTTTGCGTATCCGTCAGGCCGCGCTTGAGCTGGGCGTAAAGCGTATTGTCGTCGGTGAGTGTGGCCATGCATGGCGAGTTGCTTACAGCTTCTGGAATACTTTGATAGGTGTCGGTGACGGCGCAAACGATCCTTACGCGATTGAATTGCAAAAACAGCTCGACCATCGTTATAAGCAGCCTATGCATATTTGCGAACTCACCTGGGACTTGGCAGAACGCAAAATCATCACTTTTGACAAAGAGGCCAATGATCACCATATCGTCACCTTCCACGACTCGTGTAACGTTGCACGTGGTTCCGGCATGGGTGATTATTATGGCGGCCAATTTGAAATTCCACGCAATATTGTCAAGGCTGTCGCGAATAAATTTTATGAAATGCGCGAAGGCACGACCCATGAACAAACCTTCTGCTGCGGCGGCGGCGGTGGCTTGCTGACTGACGATCTGTTGGACCTGCGCGTGAAAGGTGCATTGCCACGTATGGAAGCATTGCAGCAAGTTGTAGACGCGCATGGGGTCAATTTCATGGCCTGTATCTGCGCCATCTGCAAAGCGCAATTTACCAAAGTTTTACCCTATTACGGATTCGACCGCCGCCTAATTGGTGGCGTGCATCAGCTGGTCAGCAATGCGATCAAGCTGGGCGACAAGTAAAATATTACAAATACATTAATTATTTATAGGTGATAACAAATGTCAGTAACTACTAAAGAAAAAACTTTGAATTTCCGCCGTTACAAAGACGGCGAGACAAAAGGACCGGCTTTACGTGATCATATCTTTCAGTCTAGTTACACCTATAAGTGTCCAACCTATATTCAATCTACACCTCCTTGCCAGGGCAGCTGCCCGGCAGGTGAAGATATTCGCGGCTATTTAGCCATTACACGTGGAACTGAAAAACCGCCCGCAGGTATGCTTTGGCAAGAGTATGCATGGCGTAGACTCACCTCGGCCAATCCATTTCCATCAGTTATGGGTCGTGTCTGCCCCGCACCTTGTGAAACAGGTTGTAACCGTAATGAAGTCGAGGATCATGTTGGAATTAACTCTGTCGAACATTTTTTAGGTGACTACGCGACCACAAACAAACTGGCCTATATAAACACATCTAAGCCTACCGGCAAAAAAGTTGCAATATTGGGTGGTGGTCCTGGTGGACTATCTTGTGCATATCAACTCACCCTAAAAGGTCACGAAGTAACCATATTTGATGACCATGAGTTTTTAGGCGGCATGATGCGTTATGGTATTCCTGGTTTCCGTACCCCACGCGAGGTGCTAGATGCTGAAATAGATCGTATTATTGCTTTGGGCGTCAAAACTCGCATGAAATGCCGTGTGGGTAAAGACATTACACTAGAGCAGATTCGCAAAGAATTTGATGCCGTGTTTCTGGGTATGGGCGCACAAGCGGGCCGAGCATTGCCACTTGCTGATTCGGATGCACCCAACGTAGTAACTGCAACCTCATTCCTTGAGGCCTTCAACCAGGGCCGTCTACAGCATGTAGGAAAACGTGTTGTAGTAGTTGGAGGCGGTGATACCTCAATCGACGTTGCAACCGTTGCTAGACGTCTTGGTAATATCCATGCATCAAATCCTTCTGATATAGACAAAGCGATTGCAGGTCACATGGCGCAGGACGTTGCGGCCATTTCAGCTAAGCAAGGTGCTGATGTTACTTTGATCTCAATTTTTGCTATCGACAAAATGGCAGCCAATAAACATGAAATTGAACAGGCCTTGGCTGAAGGCATTTCAATTCAAGGCGGCTTGATGCCGGTTGGTGTCGTCAAAAAAGATGGTCGTGCAATAGCGCTACGCGTAGCCAAGTGTGAAGCCAAAATTGTTGGTGGGAAACTGGATGTCCAGAAAATTGAAGGCTCTGAGTTTGATATTGAAACAGATTTGATTGTCTCTGCGATCGGTCAGGCTGTTGACTTCACTGGTCTGGAAGAATTTGACAATGGTAAAGGCGCCATTACTACCGACAGAAACTATCAGATTCCAGGCAAGCCAGGTATTTTTGCCGGTGGTGACGTGATCAAGCCACATTTGCTAACCACCGCTATCGGTCATGGATCTATCGCCGCTGATGGTATCGATCAATTCCTCGCTGGCCTGGATTTGGGCAAGCGTCCGAAAATTGATGCACACCAATTTGACCTGATGAGAAAAATGGTTGAAAGAGGTTTGCCAATGTCAGTAGATCATGAACCCATGCGCGGAACAGATAAATCGACTGCATCTGTGCATAACTTCGACGACCGCTCCGAACGCTATGTCATTCCACATGACGATTTATTCCTAGGTCATTTTGCATTTACCCCTCGTGTACTGCGTGAAATTACTACGCTAGACAAGCAAACTGCCTTAGGCAACTTTGAAGAACGAATTCATGCACTGTCAGAAAAGCAGGCTATCGAAGAAGGTAAGCGTTGCATGAGTTGCGGCATGTGCTTTGAATGTGATAACTGTGTGGTGTACTGCCCGCAAATTGCTGTTTTCCGTGTCCCTAAAAAAGATTCTACGCTGGGTCGCTATGTAGACACCGACTATGACAAATGTATCGGTTGCCACATCTGCGCAGACGTTTGCCCAACCGGCTACATTCAAATGGGCTTGGGCGAATAATGAAAATGGCGAGAAAAAAATGATAATTCGACTCACTGCGATTTTATTCTCGATAATAATCGCCTCAGCAGCTTTTGCGGCGGATAAATCTGCTATGCCCAAGCTGGATATAGGCAAGGGCGGTGGCGTTCAGTGTGTCGAGGATCCCAAGGAAATGCGCACAACGCATATGGGTCTTCTCAAGCATCAACGGGATGAAACAGTGCACAAGGGTATACGCGGACAGAAGCATAGTCTGGCTGGCTGTGTTGAATGTCATGCCAGCACTAAAACAAACAGTGTACTGGGAAGCAACGAAGCCTTCTGTCAAGGATGCCACGTCTATGCCGCAGTAAAACTGGACTGCTTTGAATGCCATACCAGCAAACGAAAAGTCACCGCGGGGGTAAAAAAATGAATGAAATAAACCCTAGTTCCCCAACAATTTCTGATGCACAGACCACCCTTAACCGCAGGGAGTTTCTGACCAAATCATCGATTGGTCTTGCCGGTTTGGCAATCGCCCCCGGCATGATACTGTTTGATCTTGCTCACGGACGCGCCCCGAGTGAGGCAGTCACCAATAAGGTGCGTTGGGGTATGTTGATTGATAACAATCAATGTGAATCTGGCTGTAATGATTGCGTAACTGGCTGTAATACCGAACATGGACTAGCTACCCCCACAAAACCAACTGACTCACAGTGGATACGCAAGGTTCAGCTTAAAGACACCTCTACCGGGCGCGTTTCATCATTGCCGATGATGTGTCAGCACTGTGAAGAGCCGCCTTGTGTTGATGTATGTCCTACCGGGGCATCCTTCAAACGTGCAGATGGTATCGTGCTGGTTGATGCACATACTTGCATCGGTTGCCGCTACTGCGTGATGGCCTGCCCGTATCAGGCCAGATCCTTTGTGCATGAGGTGCTGACCGACCAAAAACCAGAAACGCCGCGCGGCAAGGGTACAGTCGAGAGTTGCAACTTGTGCGTTAATCGTATTGATAAAGGTGACAACACAACTGCCTGTGCCGAGGCTTGCACAAAAGCGGGTCACAATGCAATTCTGTTTGGTGACCTGAACGATCCTGAGAGTGCGATTTACAAACGTATACGCACCGTTGCGTCTACTCAAATACGCGCTGATTTGGGCTTGAATACTGGCGTCCGCTACGAAGGAATATAAATCAAATGTCATCAACATCCTTTTCACGCAAAGAAGAACGTTATTTCTACATTCTGATTGCATTAGGCGCATTGTTCGTATTTCTGGGCTACTTGGGCATGCACCAAATGGAAGAACACGGCCATATCGTATCTGGAATGAATAACCAGATTGTATGGGGCATACCGCACGTCTTCGCAATCTTCATGATAGTTGCTGCTTCAGGCGTACTCAATGTGGGTACCATCGGCAGTGTATTTGGGCAAGCGCCATACAAAGCCAGAACGCCTCTGGCAGCTATAATCGCTATCGGCTTGCTGTCTGGCGGGTTGGCTGTGCTGATGCTGGATTTGGGCCGCCCTGACCGTATTATTGTCGCAGCGACTCATTTCAATCCGACTTCAGTATTTGCCTGGAATATTTTCCTGTATAGCGGCTTCTTTGGCTTGGCAGTGGTTTATCTGTGGACCTCCATGGAAAAGCGCTTTAAGGTGTGGTCAAAACCTGTAGGTTTCGCCATGCTTACCTGGCGTGTGATCCTCACTTCCGGCACTGGCCTTATATTCGCTTTCCTAGTGGTACGTCAGGCCTATGCATCGGCCTTGCTGCTGCCCATGTTCATCGTGTTTTCTTTTGCCTGGGGCTTGGCGGTATTCCTCCTGGTTCAGTCGGCAATGTATGCCTGGAACGACAAAGTACTCGATCCTGCCATGTTAAAGCGCATGAAGAATTTGCTAGGCGTGTTTATAATCAGCTCACTGTATCTGGTTGCGGCCTATCATATGACCAACCTGTACTTTGCCAAGCAAACGGGTTTTGAACTATTCATCCTGCGTGATGGTGGCATCTACCCCATGCTGTTCTGGGGTGGCTATGTCCTTCTGGGCAGCCTAGTTCCCGTCGCTTTAGTCTATACACCAGGATTGGGCGGCACCAAATCAGTCGTTGCCGCCTCAATACTGGTTCTGCTCGGTAGCTTTGCCTTCCTCTATGTTTTCATCATCGGCGGCCAGGCATATCCATTGTCTATTTTCCCCGGATATGAAGTCAGCAGCAGTTTTGGCGATGGGGAAATTGGTAAATATATTCCTTCCCTGCCGGAAGTACTGCTAGGCTTTGGTGGCTTGGCAATCGCTTACCTGATTACGCTGATTGGTAGCAGAATATTTAAAGCAATGCCGCATGACGTAGCAGTTGTAACCGCCAAAAACGACGCTTGATGTTATGGGCACCATGAACCGGGTGCTGATTTCTGCCGCCCATAAGTCTTCCGGAAAAACCACGGTTAGTATAGGCTTATGTGCCGCGTTAAAAAAACGCGGTCATGCCGTGCAGCCTTTCAAAAAAGGTCCCGATTACATCGACCCGATGTGGCTGTCCCAGGCCAGTGGCCGCCCATGCCACAATTTGGATATGTACTTGTCAGATCCTGACGAGGTTATTGCAAGCTTTGTTCGTAACAGCGCTGAATTCAATCTGGTTGAAGGCAACAAAGGCCTCTACGATGGCTTGGCTTTGGATGGCAGCAACAGCAATGCTGCCCTAGCTAAAATTCTAGGTTTGCCCGTGGTACTGGTGATAGATGCACGAGGAATGACACGTGGCATTGCTCCGCTTATTCTTGGCTATCAGGCATTTGACAAAGACATCCAGATAGCCGGAGTCATTTTGAATAATCTGGGTGGTAAAAGACACGAATCCAAGCTACGCGAAGTTATCACGCATTACACCAATGTCCCTGTTATTGGCGCCATTCAGCATGATGAGCGACTGAGTATCATAGAACGCCATCTAGGCCTGATGCCCAGCAATGAATCCAAAGAATCAACAGCGCAAATCGAGACGCTAGGCGCAGCCATCGAGAGCCAGGTCGACTTGGATAAGTTACTCGCCATTACACAGTTCGAACCCTACACAACATCTAGCTTAGTCGCTGCTTATAGTTTCCCGTCCATAGAAAAAATTCGTATCGGCGTTGCCCGTGATCGAGCATTCGGCTTTTATTATGCGGATGACTTCGATGCCATGATAGCGGCAGGCGCTGAAATCATTTCCTTTGATACTACCCAGGACAAGCATCTGCCACAGGTAGATGCCCTATTTATCGGCGGTGGATTCCCGGAAATATTTGCAGCAGAGCTAGAAGCCAATACCACGATGCGCGCCGACATCAAAAATGCCATTGAAGACGGCATGCCAGTCTATGCCGAGTGCGGTGGCTTGATGTATTTATCCCGACAAATCACCTACAAGGGAAATACACATGCAATGGTTGGCGCCATACCTGGCGATGTCATGATGCACAACAAACCGATAGGGCGCGGTTATGTACATTTGACAGAAAACCAAATGCACCCGTGGCCGCAAGTTAATGCACATGAACAGCATATCAAAGCGCATGAGTTTCATTATTCGAGCCTTGAAAACCTGCCAGCTGATTCAAAATTTGCCTACCATGTAACTCGAGGACATGGGGTTGATGGCGCCAACGACGGCTATCTCCGGAAAAATCTTTTCGCTTCCTATGCACATCTTCGCAGCGTAGGCAGTTGCCACTGGGCTACTCGATTTGTA
>JBCKTZ010000035.1:0-15884 GCA_038925245.1 Gallionellaceae bacterium | reverse complement strand
GGCTAGTAGTTTCATCAATGACAAGTGGGGTAAGCAGGCAATCCGTAAAACGGATGCGCGCAAAATGTGTATTTTTAAAGGTGTCCATTAGTCATTCTTTTTTGTACTGCTACCATGTAACGCTTGAATCTTCGTATTCGCTAGATTACATCCGTAGGTCGGGTTAGGTGCATTTTTTGCGCCGTAACCCGACGTTTCGCGAAGATCACGTCGGGTTACGCGATAAAGCCGCTAACCCGACCTACAGATAATGCAAAACAAATAATATTACAGGGTACTAGTGTTACGTCACGCATGATATGTCGTATTGCTACGTGTTAGAAGTAGGGCGGGTTCTACCCGCCCTACTCAAACGATTTCCCCGTCATTTGATATGTGACGCGACACTAGCAATCTGCGGCAAAGGATAATACTGGCCTTTGCATCAACTGTTAATCAGGATATTTCCCTAAAGTGCACAAGGATAATAAAATGAAAAAAGAATTTTGGCTGGAGCGCTGGGAGCGCGAAGAAATTGGTTTTCACGAGGGCGCGGTCAATGCTTATTTGAATCAATTCTGGAGCGAGTTGAATGTTGCTCAAGGCAGTAAGGTGTTCGTTCCTCTGTGCGGCAAGAGTGTTGATATGCAATGGTTGCGCGAGCAGGGCCATGAGGTTGTCGGGGTTGAGCTTAGCAAAATTGCGGCGCAGGCGTTTTTTCAGGAGAACGACTATATCTCGAAGTATGGTAACAACGAAAATTTTGATTGCTACGAAGCGAACGGGATCCGCATATTGTGCGGAGATTTTTTTGATTTGAAGCGGGCAGATCTGGTAGGGGTAAAGGCGGTGTACGATCGTGCCTCCATGGTGGCATTGCCGCCGGAAATGCGCGAGCACTATGTTGATCATCTGCTAAGCATCTTGCTGCCAAGGGTGAAAATTTTACTTGTTACCTTTGATTATCCTCAGGCAGAAATGCAGGGGCCACCTTTTGCTGTTTCAGCAGCAGAGGTTACAGCCCTTTACAGCAAACATGCCGATGTACGATTGCTGGCACAAATCGATGCGCTGCCGCAAAATCCGCGATTTCAAAAAAAAGGATTGACCAGCTTGCAGGAAGGTATTTATTTGCTGACCTTGCGCTAGCTCGAAGATTTCATACCCTGAAGGGCACAAGAACCTTACATGGAAATTGACGTGCACCCTTGTTTGTCTTTTGTTTGCTATGCAATATTTTGTTCCATCGGGTGTGTCGCCGTTAAGCGTACAAGCAGATATTCCTTTAAAATGCACTTAAATGTTGCCTGATTAGAGGCCCATGTGTTTTTTCTCTTGATAATTTAAAGGAGGTAGGCAATGCGTATTATTACTACAGTTTTATTCTTGCTGGCATCGCAGTTATCTTTTGCCGGGGCAGATTATGCCCGCGAAAAAAAGTGGGCAGATGAAATTGTGCCGGGTATTGTAGTCGGCGATCCCGTATATCTCGAGTTAAAAAACGGGCATAAATATCTAACCCTGTATACCGAAGCCAAAGATGCAAAGATAGGTTTGGTCGTCATCCATGGTTTAGGTATTCATCCAGACTGGAATATGATAGGCACGCTGCGCGCACAACTGGCTGAACAGGGTTACACCACGCTGTCGATACAAATGCCTGTGCTGGCAAACGATGCAGAGTCGAAAGCATACCTGCCCCTATTCCCTGAGGCGAGTCAGCGCATTGACGTCGCGGTGGATTTTCTGCTGGCAAAAGGATATAAAAAAATCGCGATCGTATCCCATAGCATGGGTTCGTCCATGAGCAGAGCATACGTTGAGCAAAATCAGACCAAGCTGTCTGCCTGGGCCTCGCTGGGCATAGCGCAGGATTTTGCCTATTCGGGCATACGCATCCCGGTGCTGGATTTGTACGGTGAGCATGATTTGCCGCCCGTGCTGAGGATGGCTGCAAAGCGTGCCGCATCGCTCAAGGGAAACCCGCAATCTAGGCAGGTGAGGGTGGCTAGGAGCGATCACTTTTATAACAATCATGAAGCTGAAATGGTCAAGCAAGTGAAGAGCTTTCTTGACCAGATAAAATAAAAATTCGCGTATGCCCGTCTTGTTTTGAATTAAATCCAGATTGTCCATTACTGTGAGCAAAAAACTCCGTCATTCCCGCGCAGGCGGGAATCCAGCAATAAAACATTCCGCGAAGCGGAGAGAGTGTGTTGTTGGGGCTTTAGCCCCTTACAACCACAGCCTACCCCTTGCGGGTACAAAGTAGTCATGTTGCCCCACTTCGCGGGGTAATTTTCAATCAACTGGATTCCCGCCTGCGCGGGAATGACGAGGCGTGTAACAGCTAATTGACCACGCAGAGCCCTAGATGAGAGGTGGATTTGAACCAATACCTTGCTGACATAGTGGTGCTCGTCCATTTTTTATTTATCGTTTTTGTGCTTGCGGGCGGCATGCTGTTGCTGCGCTGGCCGCGCCTTGTGTGGCTGCATCTGCCAGCGATAATCTGGGGCGTGTGGATCGAGGTGTCGGGGTGGATTTGTCCGCTAACACCACTGGAAAATTATTTGCGGGCGCTAGACGGAAATACTGAATATCACGGGGGTTTTATAGCTCACTATTTGCTCCCGATTATTTATCCAGCCGGGTTGACCCCGGCGATACAGTTGCTGCTGGCGGGTTTGGTGATCATGTTTAATCTTGTCATATACACGGTCGTTATCCGGATGCGCAGAAAGGAAATGCATAGCGGCAAGCATCCGACCCGATAATGATAGAATCTACACCTCTGTTTTAAGCCGTAAATGAAGATGCTGAAATTACCAATGCCGATTGTGCTTTCGGATAGTGCATGGCCCAATGAATGCGCGTGCATTTGTTTTCAGGTGGCGGCAAGCTTATGAACCTTCTAAAAGCGCTGGCCAGTATCAGCAGCATGACCCTGCTTTCGCGCATACTCGGTTTTGTGCGCGACATGATGATGGCGCGCATCTTCGGTGCGAGCATGGCCAACGAGGCATTTATCATCGCCTACAGGTTGCCCAACCTGCTGCGCCGCCTGTTTGCAGAAGGCGCGTTTTCACAGGCTTTTGTTCCGATATTCAGCGAATATAAAAATCGCCGTGGCCATGATGAAACCAAGCTGCTGGTGGATCATGTCACCACCCTGCTGGCAATCATTCTGTTTGTGATCACGCTGATCGGCATTATCGCAGCCCCCATACTGGTGTATATCACCGCTCCCGGTTTTGCGGCTTCCACGGAGAAATTCAATCTCACCGTGCAACTGCTGCGCATCACCGCGCCGTATATATTCTTTATTTCACTGGTCTCGGTGGCGGCAAGCATACTCAATACCTACAATAAATACTGGGTGGCAGCCTTTGCCCCGGTTTTATTGAATCTAAGTTTCATTGCTGCGATGTTGTGGCTGGTGCCGTATTTTGAACAGCCCATCATGGCGTTGGCGTGGGCGGTATTTTTTGGTGGCTTTTTACAGTTGGCATTCCAGATACCCTTCCTGCTTAAAATCGGCATGTTGCCACGTTGGCGTTTCAACCTTAAAGACGAAGGCGTGTGGCGCGTGCTGAAGCAGATGGGGCCGGCAGTTTTTGGCGTGTCTGTCAGCCAGATCAGCCTGGTTATCAACACTATCTTTGCCTCATTCATGATCACCGGCAGCGTGTCGTGGCTGTTTTATGCCGACCGTTTGATGGAGATACCCGCCGGTTTGCTGGGGGTGGCGATTGGCACCATTCTGTTGACCTCATTGTCCAAATGTCATGCTGAAAGTAATACGGTGGAATACTCCAAAATGCTTGATTGGGGGCTGCGCCTGACCATGATGCTGACCTTACCTGCGGCACTCAGTCTTGGCCTGATCGCAGTGCCGCTGCTCTCCACCTTCTTTCAGGGGGGTGCGTTTACGGCCAATGATGTGTTAATGACGAGCCATGCGCTGGTCGGTTACAGCATTGGTCTGATCGGGATATTGCTGGTAAAAGTATTGGCGCCGGCATTTTACGCGCGGCAGGATATCAGGACTCCGGTGAAAGTCGGCTTGATCACCCTGGCCGCCATTCAAATCATGAATGTGACATTTATTGCCATGCTGAGCCATTTTGAGCAACCACAACATGTCGGTTTAGCACTGGCAACGGGCCTGGGCGCATGCATCAATTCAGGGATTCTGTATTATTTGCTGCGCAAGCGTGGAATTTTTCAGCCTGAACCCGGCTGGCTCAAGTTCATCGCAAAATTATGTATTGCCCTGCTGGCGCTGGGGCTGGTGTTATGGTTTGGCATGGGCACGGAACAGCACTGGTTGACTAGCCGTGGTTGGCCGCGGGTATTGCATCTGACATGGCTGGTGGCACTGGGCATGTTTGTCTATTTTGCGGTGTTGGGCTTGCTCGGCTTTCGGCTCAAGGATTTTTCAAAACGTGGTGCGAGTTGATTGCGGAAATATTCCTTCCACAATTCAATCAATATTGGCAGGAACTGACCGCTGCGCTTAAACTGTTACTCTTTTCCTGAGAAGCCACACTTATTTTTTAAGCCATGGGTACAAATGCACACTGAATATATATACAACGTAGAAGAAGCTACTTTTGATAAACTCGTAATCGCAAAGTCGCACGAAACACCGGTACTGGTCGATATCAGTGCCGAATGGTGCGCGCCATGCCGGGTGCTGGGGCCGCTGCTGCATAAACTGGCTGATGCATACAAGGGGGAATTCCTGTTGGCGCTGGTTGATGCCGATGAAAACATGAGAATTGCAGGTCGCCACAAGGTGCGCGGTTTTCCTACCGTGATTGCGTATAGCCGAGGGCTGGAAATCGACCGCTTTCACAGCGCGCAAACCGAGGGTTATCTGCGCAACTTCCTGGATGGTGTAATTAAACGCCATACTGCGGTTTAGCCTAGAAAAAGCAGTTCGATCCGCAGATTAAACAGATTAGCCTTGATTCTCAATTAGATACAGCATAAATCTTCGTCACCAATTTGGTGGCCTTGAAAAAGCAGATAATCCTTTGTTTAATCGGCGTTAATCTGTGTAATCTGCGGACAACTGCCGTTTTTAGGTTTAACCCAGATTTTCCATTAGGCAGGTAACCATATGATTATTTGTAAGATTCTCTAATGGAAACCATTAGAACAACCCATTGAATTCATTGATATTTAGGTTTCAAATGGAAAATCTCGGTTTAACAGTATTTAATATCAAATTTTCTGCACTGTCATGGTGATGTCATGAGCCTTCTTTCTCTGATCTTTGCGCTGTTGATTGAACAGCTACGCCCCCTCTCATCGCGTAAATATTTACTCGCGTGGGTAAATCGGTATGTCGATTTTTTTCAGCGCAATTTCAATGCCGGCGAAAGCAGGCACGGCCAGATTGCATGGATACTCGCAATGTCACTCCCCTTGTTGGCCGCGTTGTCCCTGTATTGGTTATTGGCAACTATACATCCAATTTTTGCCTGGGCGTTTTGCGTGCTGGTGCTTTATCTGACCATGGGTTTTCGCCAATTTAGTCATTACTTTACCGATATACACAAGGCACTGCGCAATAATGATCTGCCGCTGGCGCGCAGCCTGCTGTCGACATGGCGCGGTGAGCCATGCGATGAACTCGGCAGCGAAGAGGTGATACGTGTGACGATCGAAGAGGCGCTGCTGGCTTCGCATCGCAATGTGTTTGCAGTGATGGTGTGGTTTGTGATTTTCATGCTGCTGGGCCTGGGCCCCAGCGGTGCCATTCTTTACCGCCTGGCGCGTTTTTTGAATAAGCGATGGGGGCAAAAAGATAGCATCGAGCTGGGTAATTTCGGCAAATTTGCAGCGCAGCTTTATCATTGGATAGAGTGGTTACCGATGCGCCTGACCGCAGCTACTTTTGCGATCGTCGGTAATTTCGAGGATGCAATATATTGTTGGCGAACGCAGGCAAATAATTGGCCGGATCGGGAAGGCGGTATCGTTCTGGCAAGTGGAGCAGGTGCCCTCGGTGTGCGTCTTGGTATGCCTGTTGCACAGTTTGACATCACAGTCGAACGCCCCGAGCTGGGTATAGGTGACGAGGCAGATGTTGACTTTATGCAGAGCGCAGTCGGATTGGTTTGGCGCGCGCTGGTTTTCTGGTTGATCATGCTGTTGCTGCTTATGCTTGCAAGCATGACGAGCTGGGTTGGCGTATAGGGCGCCTCTAAAAACTCAAAATTCGTCGAGATACTGCGTTGCTCAGAAATTTTTATCGCTTACATATCATCCATATGCTGCGCTCAAAAATTTCATCGCGCCTTGTCTCTCTTAGAATTTTGAATTTTTAGAGGTGCCCTATTGCTGGTTTAGCGTGAGCTGCCAGTGTGTTGCGGTGTTGCAATCGGGTAGCCGTGTGCATGCCATTCGGCAACGCCGTCATCGAGGCGAACGGCTTTGTAACCCGCGCTGACAAGCACGGCAATTGCCGTGTTGGCAAACAGGCAGAAGGGGCCGCGGCAATAGGCCACGATGGTCTTGTCCATGGGCAGTTCGGCAATGCGTTTCTTGAGCTCGGCAACAGGTATGGAGCGGGCGTAGGGCAGGTGGCCTGCAGCATATTCTGCTTCCGGGCGCACATCGATCACCACCACGTCGCCGCGCTCGGCTTCTTTTAACAGCTTGGTGCGATCAAGCGGGAAAAGGTGCTCGGGTAGGGTGACGAGGTTTTCAACTGCGAACTGCAATTCCACCAGTCGCTTTTCAGCGAGGGTGCGGATCGTCACCCAGAAATTGGCCACGTCTCCGGCTGCTAGGCTATAAAAAATATTTTTCCCTACACGGCGGGCATTAACGAGGCTGGCAGATTTCAGTACACTCAAATGGGCACTGGTGAGTTGGACACTGATCTGTGCCTCAATTGCCAGTTGTTCCACATTCATTTCGCTCTGGCAAAGCAGCTCAAGCAGCTCCAGTCGCTTGGGGCTGGAGGCGGCCTTGCCGATACGCGCTACCTGCTCATACAGAATATCCTTGATTTGCCGTGAGTTCAGTTTCTTTGGGTTATTTTGTTTGGTGTTTAATTTCATTTGTTCGGATAACATTCTAATAGTTGCTGGAATGTTATCTGGACATTAGTAGGGTGTCAATGCAGGGATAGTAATGAGACAAAACAGATTGTTTAACTGGAAGTAACGGCTGGGAGCGCCGACGTCCTCGTCGGCATTTAGGATGACAGATGCCGACGAGGACGTCGGTGCTCCCAATTTCCCGCTCGCACGGATGAGCACGAGCAGAAAATATTCAGTACGCAGGCTTGAGCTTTTCCGAACTAATTTCATGGAACAGTCTGAATCTGCGCGCATCAATTTTTCCTTCTGCCACGGCCTGTTGCAGTGCGCAATTGGGCTCGTGTGTATGGTGACAGTCGTGGAAGCGGCACTTGCCGAGATAGGGGGTGAATTCGATAAATCCCAGTTCGATTTCGCCAAAGCTCAGATGATGCAGGCCAAACATTTGCACACCGGGGCAGTCTATCAGATGGCTCTGTTCATTCAGGTGGTACAGGCGTGCGTGGGTGGTGGTGTGCTTGCCTGAATTGAGAGCGGTGGAAATTTCACGTGTGGCAGCCCGGGCTTCCGGCAATAGACCGTTTATCAGGGTGGATTTGCCCATGCCGGATTGTCCGACCAATACGCTGGTATGACCCTGCAGGAAAGGTAGTAAAGGGGCTGCATTCTGCGTGGCGGAAAGCTCAAGGACTCGGTAGCCAATACTGTAATAAGCGGAGAGTTGCTGACGCGCAAAGTTAGCTTGCGCGATAAGGTCGCACTTGTTCAGCACAATCAGGACTTCAAGTTTCTGATCGTATGCGGCCACCAGGCAACGCGCCAGCAGTTCGTCGCTAAAGGGTGGCTCTGCCGCGACTACGATGATGATTTGGGTGACGTTGGCAGCGATTATTTTTTGCCGGTAGGCATCAGATCGGTACAGGAGAGAGGTGCGTGGCCGTATGGATTCAATCACTCCCTGAGCATCTGCAGTAGGCAGAATATTGACTTGATCTCCACAGGCCACATCGCTTTTTTTCCCGCGTGTTAAGCAGGTGATAATTTCACCGTTCGGCAGCTCGGCCAGATATTGACGACCAAATGCGGCGATGATTTGTGCCTGAATGTGATTGTTCAAATTTTTAACAATGCGTCAACTTTAGCTGCGCAGATGAAATCGTTTTCGGAGAGGCCGTTGATGGCGTGCGTAGAGTATGCCACTTTGCATTTGTTGTAGGTGATGGTGAGTTCCGGGTGATGATCTTCCTGGTTGGATACCCAGGCTACAGCGTTTACAAATGATATGGCCTGAGGATAGTTGTTGAACTCGAAGGTTTTGTCGATAACGTGATCATGTTGCATCCAGCCATCCAGTTGTTTCATCAGCGTGCTGATTTGCTCCTGATTCAATGGCGGGGTCGCGCCAGTGCATGGCTTGCATTGCCGCAAGGACAGCTTGCCGGCGGTGTCAAGATGGGCGCTCATTTGAACTTATAAAAACTTTTATTCAAATATGCGCCCAGGTGTGCTTCATTCTCTTCGAATAACATCAGTCCGAGATTGGTTGAGCAGTTCATAATCTGGGTTGCCAGCGCAGCGGGCGTCTTTACCTTGCGTTCTGCACGGGTAAACATGGTGTTGCCATCCCCGCCCAGCATACTGATGTGGCAAGCATTGCAATTGTTTTGACTGAACAGTTTTTTGCCTGTCGTCGCATCGCCTTTGGCAAAGGGTGCTGCCTGCGCTGTTGCGGATAACAGGATAATTGCGGTTATCAAAATGACCTTCATAATGCCTCCTTACAAGGTTTGCAAACGGGATATGCGCACCATGGCGGGTGGGTGCGAACTGTAAAACTTTGAATACAGGGGGTCAGGTGTCAAGGTTGATGCATTGTCCTGATACAGCTTAACCAGTGCGGTGACGAGATCGGCTGATGAAGTTTGCTGTGCTGCGTATGCATCTGCTTCAAATTCATGTTTGCGCGAATAAGCCGAACTGAGAGGTTGCAATAAAAAGCTGAATACCGGCAGCACCATGAAGAACAGCAGCAAAGCCATGGCGGTCGATTGGCCAGTTACACCAAGGTCAGTCACGCCAAGGCCAGCATAAAACCAGTCTGCATGCATCAGTTGAGCCAGCAGCCACAGGAAAGCCAGGCTGACAGCAAAGGTGAGGGCTATGCGTTTTAACACATGGCGGCGTTTGAAGTGACCGAGTTCGTGTGCCAGCACCGCATCGATTTCATTCGGGGTCAGTCGTTCGATGAGGGTGTCAAAAAATACGATGCGTTTGGTTTTGCCAAAGCCGGTGAAGTAGGCATTGCCGTGTGTGCTGCGCTTCGAACCATCCATTACAAACAGTCCCTGCGCGGTAAAGCCACACCTAGTCAGCAACGCTTCGATACGTGCCTTGAGGCTTGCGTCTTGTAGCGGCTGAAATTTGTTGAACAGCGGCGCAATGAATGACGGGTAGATAAACAGCAGCAGCAGACTGAATGTCACCCATACCGCCCATACATAAAGCCACCAATTGTCGCCCATGCCTTCCATCAGCCATAGTATGCCCAGCAGCAGCGGCAGTCCAAGCACGCTGCCGAGGAGCAAGCCTTTGATTGCATCGAGTAGGTACAGCTTAAAGGTCATTTTGTTGAAACCAAAGCGGGCTTCAAGCACAAAAGTACTGTACAGGCCGAAAGGTATCTCCAATATTGAGGTGATCACCAGCACCGACACGATAATCGCCATGCCCTGAGCCAGCGGGTTGCTGAAGCTGGCGTTTGACCAGTCGGCAAGCAATTGCAAGCCGCCGCCCAGCGTAAATGCCAGTAGCAGCACAGCTTCAAACAAGGCGGTCAGTATGCTCAGCTGAGTTTTTGCACGGGTGTAATCGGCGGCCTTTTGATGAGCGGCCAATTCGACTTGTGCACTGAAGACATCGGGTACTTTATTTCGATGGGCTAAAACGTGGCGCATCTGGCGTTGCGCCAGCCATAACTTGATGGACGTACTTAGCAAGAGCGCTGCAACAAATAGGGTGGCAAATAGAGTGGCGGTCATTTGTGTAAACTTTTATAAATGGACGGATAGCATGTTAGTCGACTGTTATGAGGCGCCTCTAAAAATTCAAAATTCTAAGTGAGCCCAAAATTCTCAGTGAGACGGGGCCCGACGAACAATTGAGCGCAGCATATATATAATATGTAAGCGATAAAAATTTATGAGCAACGCAGTATCACGACGAAGTTTGGATTTTTAGAGGTGCCCGTGACACAATACGCTTTCAAGAGTTCTTCAAGGCATGGCGAATTATGGCACAAAATAAGAATTACCTGATCTGGGTTGATATGGAAATGACCGGATTGCTACCGGAAACAGACCACATCATTGAAGTGGCTTTTGTCATTACCGATAATGACCTGAATACCGTGGCAGAAGCGCCAGTACTGGTGGTGCATCAGCCGCAAAGCGTGATGGACGGCATGGATGCCTGGAACAAGTCTGCACACACCAAATCCGGCCTGATCGAAAAGGTAAAAGCATCATTGTTGAATGATGCTCAGGTTGAGGAGCAGATGATAGCCTTTCTCAAGGAATATGTGCCGGTACGCACCTCGCCGATGTGCGGCAATTCAATCTGCCAGGACAGGCGCTTCATGGCGCGCTGGATGCCCAAGCTGGAAGACTACTTTCACTACCGCAATCTGGACGTGAGCACCTTGAAGGAGTTGGCCAAACGCTGGAAACCGGAAATGGCCAAGGGCGTAAAGAAACATGGCAAACATCAAGCACTAGCCGACATTTACGAGTCCATCGAAGAAATGAAACATTATCGCGAGCACTTCATCAAGCTTTAGTTTTTAGCACTATCTGTCACTTGCAGGGCCGCTCAGTTAGGGTGCGCCGTGCGTACCCTACGGATGCCATAGGCGCGTCCGTTTAAGTTCCAAGCAGCGTGCAAAACTACATTGGTGGGGGCAGGTATTGACAGGTAGTAGCTTAAAGCATAAAGTCAATACATGGCACGAACTAAACGACTAGAGTTTCCGGATGCAATTTACCATGTCACTACCCGTGGCGATGGCGCGAATGATATCTTTGTTGATGATCAGGATAGGCTGTTATTCCTGACTGTACTAGGTGAAGTGGCGTCACGCACGGGCTGGATAGTTCATGCCTATGTACTGATGGACAACCATTACCATCTATTGATTGAAACTCCTCAAGCCAATCTTTCTCGCGGCATGCGTCAACTCAATGGTGTTTATACCCAGCGTAGCAACATAATTCATGGCAGCGGCGGACGTGTATTTCAAGGTCGCTTCAAGGCTATTCTGCTTGAGCGTGTTGGCCCATTGCTGGAGCTTTGCCGTTACGTGGTGCTGAATCCCCTGCGCTTGAAGGCAGTTAAAAATATTAGCCGTTACCGTTGGAGCAGCTACCGTGCCACTGCAGGCGAGGTTCAAGCACCTGCGTGGTTAAGTACTGGCTGGATACTAGGGAATTTTGGACGCAGCAACAGCGTGGCACAACGCAAGTATGCAGAATTCATAGGGGCAGGCATTGGTATGTCATCGCCTCTGGCAAAAGTTCAGTCACAGATATTGTTGGGTAGCGCTGCATTTGTCAAAAAAATGAAGCAGCGGCTAATGAGCATAGTGGATATCAAGCGCGTCAGGAAGACGCTTAAACGTCCGGGTTTGAAATCTCTATTTCCTGTAAAAATCAGGAAGGACAAGGCCTTGCGCAATGAGGCTATCAAGCGCGCTTATCAGGAATATACTTACACCATGGCTGAAATTGCGGATGCAGCACAGATCCATTTTTCAACCGTGAGTAAAATCATCAAAATGGGTGAGCAATCAGTTTGAACATATTATTTTGTTGATTTGATGACATGAAAAAAGAGGCAGGGAGAAATTCCTGCCTCTTTTCACATTCGTGCAGCCTAAATTTTACAACTTGATTGTTTCACCCTAACAACGGCAGTTATCCGCAGATTCATTCCAATTCCAATTTAAAACCATCATAATTCTGTAGGTCGCCCTTTAGGGCGACTTGTCGGGCTGAAGCCCGACCTACGAAAGTCTGACGTAGTTAGTTAATTTTTAATTTAGAATTTGAATGAATTAGGATCTGCGCTATTTTATTTTTTACAACAATTAACCAATCATGCTCATAAAGAACCTGCAACCTCAGTCCGTCTGGTCTCATTTTTCCACGCTGTGTTCCATCCCGCGTCCCTCACGGCATGAAGCAGCACTACGTGAACATCTTATCGAATGGGCGCAAACGCGCGGCATAGAAGCTATCGTTGACGCTGTGGGTAACCTGATTCTGAAAAAACCCGCCAGCCCCGGTTGTGAATCCAGCCCCGGTGTGATCATGCAAGGCCACCTTGATATGGTGTGCCAAGCCAATGCGGGTACGGTACATGATTTTGAGCGTGACCCGATACACGCCGAGGTGATTGATGGCTGGGTGGTGGCACCGAACACCACGCTCGGTGCAGACAACGGCATTGGTGTGGCGCTGGCATTAGCCGCGCTGGAAGAACCGGGCCTGAAGCATCCGCCGCTGGAAGTGTTGTTGACGGTGAATGAGGAATCCGGCATGGATGGTGCGCGTGGCTTGGCACCCGGCACTTTGCACGGCAAGATGTTGATCAATCTCGACACCGAGGAGTGGGGTCACTTCTATCTGGGTTGTGCAGGTGGGGTGGATGTGGAGGTACGCCACGATTGTGTACTGGATACGTTGCCGCCGGATTATGAGATTGTGCGATTTGAAGTGGCAGGGCTGCGCGGCGGGCACTCTGGCATCGACATCCATCTCGGGCGCGGTAATGCCATCAAGCTGCTGGCGGAAGCGCTGCGTGATTTGTCTGAACACAGCGATTTGCGCTTGATTGCATTGAATGGCGGCACGGCACGCAATGCGATTCCGCGTGAGGCGTTTGCGGTGTGCGCACTGCCTGCTGCGGTGGTGACGAATCTGGATGAATGGGTGGAGCATCGGCTTGCGGCATGGCGCCTGCGCTTTGCAGAGGCAGATGCGGGGGTGTTGTTCATGTACAAGGAGGACGAGATGCCGCTTGGGCTAGCGTTGGATCTGGCAATTGATCAGGCGGCACGGGATCGCATCCTCACTTTCCTCGACATCGCTGCAAACGGGGTGGCGCGGGGGAGCGACGAATTTATTGGTGTGACGGAGACCTCAAGCAACCTCGGCGTGGTTGCACTCGAAAACGGCAAGTTACGCGCCACCTTCAAGGTGCGTTCTCTGCACGACAGCCGGGCCGATGCGTTGGCAGATAAGCTAATTTCACACGCTGACAGTTATGGGCTGAGCGCAAGCAAGGATGGCGCGTATCCTGGTTGGACGCCGAATCCAACTTCAAATCTGCTTGCGTTGTGCCAGCGTGTTTACACTGCTCAATACGGTGAGCCTGCAAGCTTGCAGGTGATACACGCGGGGCTGGAGTGCGGCTTGCTGGCCGCCAGCCATCCGCATCTGGACATGATTTCCTTCGGTCCCGACATACGCGGCGCACATGCGCCGGGTGAACGTGTTGAGATTGAATCTGTTGCACGTTGCTGGACATTGCTAAAGGGCATATTGCATGCACTGGCTGTTGCATGATGCTGCACTTCAATAAAGCCTTGAGTGCCTGGGGAACACCCGATTTTAATGCCATCCTCAAACAGGAAATTGCTCAATTGGGTATGGATCAGTTACCGCTACAGCAGGGCTTGTCAACCGGTAATTACGTGAGCGATGCGCCGATCACGGTGGCTATCCACAGTGTTGTCGAGATGGAAAATATTGTTCGCGTGCAGGCAGGGATCTTTTATCAGGGGATCATAGGCGGTTGCAGTTGTACGGATGATCCCACTCCCGCCAGCGACATCAACGAGTATTGTGAAGTGCGGCTTGATATTGATAAAACCAGCGCAATCACCACTGTTACCCTGGCGAGAGATTAGTCTGTCAAGGAATTGTTCTGTTTCAGGATAGGGGTTTAAACGGCACTAGTACCCTGGAACATTATTTGTTTTGCATTATCGTAGGGTGGACAAAACACCCTGCCCGCGATGCTCCGTAGGTCGGGTTACGGTGAAAAAACCCGCACCTAACCGGACCTACACATAACGTCGTAGAATTACTTAGACAATAGTATTTTAATAAGTAATTGATTATATTCAATATTTTATTAAGCCTGCTGCGGTTTCAGCAAGCCCAACTGTTCATCGTTCAGATAACACCATTCCCCCGCAGCCAAACCAAGCGCATCCAGTTTTAATCCGCCTATCTGTGAGCGAGATAATGCCGAGCAGTGGTTGCCGGCGGCAGCCAGCATGCGTTTTACCTGATGATATTTTCCCTGTTCCAGCACGATTTCAATCTGGTGGTTGGCTATCATGCGGCAGCTGACTGCTGCCAATGGCGCGGGCTCGTCTTGCAGTTTTACGCCATGCAGCAGTTTGGCGACAAGTTGCGGGGTAACGGGTTCTTGTGTGGTGGCGATATACACTTTGGGGACGTGACGTTTGGGTGAGGACTGCGCATGGATGAATGAACCGTCATCAGACATTAACAACAGGCCGGTCGTGTCGTGGTCGAGGCGGCCAACCGGCTGCACGTCGCGGCGCGAGAATTGCTCGGGCAGCAGGCTGAGTACGCGGGGATGGTGGCTGGGTTTGCGCGAGCATTCGTAGTCGGCTGGCTTGTGCAGTGCGATGTAGAGATGTTCACGATAGAGATGGGGTTCGTCGAAGACGGTGAAAGCGAGGCCGTCGGTTTCAACGCTGGCCTGAATGGCGGTGATGGTTACACCAGCGATGGTGACGTCGCCATCGGCGATCAGTTCACGGCACCACTTGCGGGTGCCGAAGCCTTGTAATTGCAAGATACGGTCGAGTGCTTGTTTGCTCATGTAAAGGATAGATTCAAAATGCCGCCAATTAATAACTTTGGTTGGTCTTTATGCAGAGGGCGCACCAGTTCTGGCCAAATACGACTAATGCAGCGTAGCCCATTTTTTCAAATATTCTGCCATTATTTCTTTGATCTCAGGCCCGTAGATGGCTTTCTCCGATTGCTTTAATCCTTCTTCAAAAAAATACGGACAGTCTTGCGGCAGATTGCGGCCAAGGGTGTCAAACGCCTTGATCATCAATTCCTTGTCCAAAGTGCGGGTAGCAACAATGGCAAAGTTAAAATTCAGCATACGCCAAGGGCGGCTTGGCTCGGACTTGTCGGTGTCGTTTTTCAGTGCAGGCGAGGAGTGTTCGATCAGGTCGTTCAACACATGAAACAAGGAGGTTAATATCGCCTCGTCGCTAGTGCGATTGGCCTTGACGGAGAGCACATTTACAATGCCCTCAAGGCTGCGAATTTCGCCCTGGTGGCGTATTATCCACTGCGACACAGTAAGGGCTATTTCTTCAAACATAGCTTTTTCCTGGTGAAAGTCCAGACGCTCAGCCCAAGTACCCAGCTCAATCAGGTAATTGATTGTTTCTTCCCCAATCTGGCTGATATCACTTTTTTTGATCAGGCTGTTTTCACTCTGCTTGTTGCCCAATTTTTCGTAAATGATAAAAAATTGATTAATCGCCACAATTAATTGTGGCGGCGTAGCATCTCCGCCCGACTGGGTGTTGCTGCTGTTATATGCCTGCAATACTGCGGAGCTTGCTTTGGTAAAGATTTTTTTCAGATCGTCAGGAGTGGTCATGTATTTTTATAGGGGCGTGGTGTTGGCAATGTGCCGTGCTGTGAGCATGAGGGTTAATTTGATTTTTTCATTATACAGACGGGGAGGTTTTTTGTATCCAGGTCGGCCCGCACTTGAAAATAAGTA
>JBCKTZ010000034.1:0-16014 GCA_038925245.1 Gallionellaceae bacterium | reverse complement strand
CCTGCGCGGGAATGACGGTTCTTTGTTTAATGGATAATCTGGGATGATATTAACTTTGTATGATTCCGTAATCTTATCGAACCTGGAAGAATGATCATGAGCATGAACGTCACGCAGAAGCTGATCAAGTCGCATCTAGTGTATGGCGACATGAAGCTCGGCGAGGAGATCGGGATCCGCATCGACCAGACGCTGACCCAGGACGCTACCGGCACGCTGGTGATGCTGGAGCTGGAGGCGATGGGTCTGGACCGGGTAAAAACCGAGCTTAGCGTCCAATACGTCGACCACAATATCATCCAGGAGGACTACAAAAACCCCGACGACCACCTTTTCCTGCGCAGCGCCTGCCAGCGCTTCGGCGTGTGGTACTCGCGGCCTGGAAACGGGGTGAGCCATCCCTGCCACCAGGAAAATTTCGGCAAGCCGGGCAAGACGCTGCTCGGTTCTGACAGCCACACGCCGGCGGGCGGCGCGATTGGCATGCTAGCCATCGGCTCTGGTGGGCTAGAAGTGGCGCTGGCAATGGCGGGCGAACCGTTCTATACGCGTATGCCGCTGATCTGGGGCGTGAAGCTCAGCGGCAGCCTGCCGGACTGGGTGAGCGCCAAGGATGTGATCCTAGAGATGTTGCGCCGTCACGGTGTGGACGGCGGTGTGGGCCGGATCATCGAGTACTACGGACCGGGGCTGGACACACTGAGCGCAATGGATAGACACGTGATCGCCAATATGGGTGCCGAGCTGGGCGCAACCACCACCGTTTTCCCTTCCGATCAGGAGGTGTGCCGCTTCCTGCGCGCCTGGCAACGAGAAGAGGACTGGGTCGAGCTGCTCGCAGATACGGATGCGACCTACGACGTGTATGAAGAAATTGATCTGTCTAGCCTAGTGCCGCTAATCGCCATGCCGTCCAGCCCGGGGAATGTACGTCCGGTCAGCGAAGTCGCGGGCGAGCGGAT
The DNA here is from genome assembly GCA_038925245.1 of Gallionellaceae bacterium. Lineage (GTDB taxonomy): Bacteria > Pseudomonadota > Gammaproteobacteria > Burkholderiales > Gallionellaceae > 39-52-133. Next base: position 15,052 of record JBCKTZ010000034.1, on the reverse strand, counting down.
CTATCAGGCGTACATCGGCTCATCGGCCAATCCCGGCTACCGCGACTTCGCCGTTTCCGCGCTGATGGTGCAGGGTCGGCGCGTGAACGACCGCGTTTCGTTCGACATCAACCCCACGTCCCGAGCGCAGCTCGAAACGCTGGTGCGCGACGGCCACATCGCCCACCTACTGCACGCCGGTGCGCGGCTACATCAGGCCGGCTGCAACGGCTGCATCGGCATGGGCCAAGCGCCGACGACCAATGAACTTTCTCTGCGCACGGTGCCGCGCAACTTCCCCGGCCGCTCCGGCACGCGCGAGGACAAGGTGTGCTTGGTCAGTCCGGAGACCGCCACAGCGTCGGCGCTCACCGGCGTGATCACCGACCCGCGCACGCTAGGCATCCCCTATCCACGCATCGCGGATCCGGACAACCCGATTATCAACCGCGAGATGTTCATGTCGCCGTTGCCGCTTGAAGAGGCGCTGCAAGTGGACCTCGTGAAAGGCCCAAACATCGCTACACTGCCAAACTTCGAGCCGCTGCCCGATGAGATAGAAGTGTCGGTTCTACTCAAGGTGGGCAACGACGTTTCTACCGATGAGATCATGCCGCCAGGCTTGCGCGTGCTGCCGTTCCGCAGCAATATTCCTAGGATCGCGGAGTTCTCATTCGACAGGATTGATCCCACCTATTTTGCGCGCGCCAAGCAGGTGCCGGGCCACATGGTGGTGGGCGGGAGCAATTACGGGCAAGGTTCGAGCCGCGAACACGCAGCCCTTGGCCCGCAGTACCTTGGGCTGCGCGCGGTTCTAGCCCAGGGTTTTGCACGGATCCACTCGCAGAACCTAATCAACTTCGGCGTACTGCCGCTGACCTTCGTCGACCCTGCGGACTACGACGGCATCCAAGCCGGCGACGTGCTGCGTCTTACCGACCTGCGGCGCGTGCTAACAGAGGGGAGTGAGCTGATGGTCGAGAACGTCACGCGTCAATACAAGTTCCAGATGCGTCACTCCATGTCACCGCGACAAGTGCAGTTCTTGCTTCGCGGGGGGTTGATAAGCTGGATGAAAGAACGCCTCTCCGCTTCACCCGAGTCTCGCAGTCTGCCGGGTTTAGACAGATATATTGACGTAACACATTGATTATATTTAATATTTTATTAATCCCAGCGATCCGAATTTCTTTATCAATCAATAAGTTGCGAGTCAAGTCCAACACCCCGCAGGGGTTCTTGTCCTATACGAAGCAGAGCGTAGCGTAGGAGACTGCTAAGAAGGAGGCACGTGACTTACCTTGAACCTGCAAAAGAAATATCCAGCATTCCAGTCATACTCATAACTGAAATAAAAAAGAAGTGAAGTTGGCCGGTAAGCCGGGTTCTGTCGTGGACAGTCATTCCTCTAGGCGTTTCGTTACCTGACGCTCAAGCAACCTACCCGCTGACGACGCGAGCAACGTCATAGCCAGCATATTTGGTCTTGCTCCGGATGGGGTTTACCCTGCCACTGATGTTGCCACCAGCGCGGTGAGCTCTTACCTCGCCATTTCAACCTTACCTGATCTGCTTGCGCAGCCATCGGCGGTGTATTTTCTGTGGCACTTTCCATCGCCTCACGGCGTCCGGCCATTAACCGGCATCCTGCTCTATGGAGCCCGGACTTTCCTCCCCGCACTTGCGTGCGCGGCGACTGTCTAGCCAACTTCGATGTAATTTTAACACGTGCAGGCTCGCAACCTCAGCTTCAAATTGCCTTCTTGTATCCAACCACCTTGATTTGCATTCATTATTTATTAATAAATCATATTTGTGCTATCCGCATAGCTTAATTCGTCGCACCAAAGAGTATTTCCAGGCGCAACAGCAGCGAAGCATTCAATCTAAAATCATCCGTCCTGGGAAAATTCAGTTGCGGGATGATTTCGTAGAACACCCAATCCTTGTGCCAACGATAACGATAACGCGTCTGTAAAACATAAGCGGTTTTTTGCGGCTCAGGCTCGCTGACGCCAAGAATACTCGCCTGATACAGCATGGCGGCACGATCGTTTAGGGTATGAAAGATGGTCAGATCCTGACGCAAATTACAGTTCTGCGGCGCTTTCAAACAGGTGGCGGTGGAGGTTGCTCTAAACAGTACTGAGGGACTTAATAGATGTTCCATATCCAGCTGTGTCGTTGAACCCAAGCCTATACTATCAAACCAGAATAGCGTCTCTGTAATTTTCATGCGCCAGTCACCCAGCGGAATGGAATAACTGCCCCGGACACGGGTAAACAAATCCAGCGGGAATTTCAATTTTACACCGACATCCGAACTGAAATGCCATCGACTCCCCTCGGATTGTTCATAACGAAGAGCAGCTGAATATTGCTCTGGCTTAGCGCTTTCTCTTACTGCGGCAGGTTGACCTGTATTGCTTTCAGCGGCTACTTTTTGCTCCGGGTTGGATTCAAGAACAATCTTAAAGCTACGCTGCGTCGCGGGCAAGTCAAGCTTGGCTTTACCTTCAAACACAAAATTTCTATTTCCGCCCTGGGCTATGGTCTCATTGAGGAATAACTTAATAACGCTGTTATTGTCTTCCTGAAAATAACGTTCATCACCAAAAAACTGGTCGATATTTTTTGTGTAGGTAATGACTTTATCTGACAAAAAATCTCGGGGGCCTTCTATAGCTGTAAAAATTCTGGATTTTCTCTCAGGGGTTATCTCTGGCATTTTTTCTGCTTCAATGACAGGTGTCTCCATTGTTTCCGCTGCCACAGGCAATTTTTCAGCTTCTATAGCGTTAGCACTCGCTGAAAAAATACAAATCAACCCCAGCAAAAGTATTATCAACAAAGATGATAAATAATCATGAACGTAAATACCGCTGGCTATACCACGCTTCAATATTGACATATAGGCTCCCCTAAAAATCCAGCTTTGCGAGCATCTGCTACGCAGACTGCCTGCTTACCCCGCCTCATCCAAACTGCGTCGTTTATGAGCGTACACCATATCCGCGATTAAGCAGATGCATGGCAAACCAGGACAGGCACACGATAAAGCTGCATATCGCCAAATATGCAGCACCCAGATTTACATCCGAGACACCCAGCAATCCATAGCGAAATGCATTCACCATATAAAGCACAGGATTAGCCAGCGATACGGATTGCCAGAAGGGTGGCAGCATTGCAACGGCATAGAACACACCACCAAGATAGGTGAGTGGGGTCAGTACAAAGTTTGGAATAACGGTGATGTCATCAAAGCTGTTGGCGTAAATTGCGTTGATCAATCCACCCAGCGAGAACAGCACACTAGTGAGCACCAATACAGAAATAGCCACCCATCCGTTATGTAGCGGTATCGCAGTAAAGAACAATGACACCGCCGCAACTGCTGCTCCCACCGCAATGCCTCGCGCAACACCTCCACCCACGAATCCCATCACAATCAAATAATTTGGCATGGGCGACACCAGCATCTCTTCTATACTGCGCTGAAATTTTGCGCTATAAAACGAGGCGACCACATTTGCATAGGAGTTGGTAATCACTGCCATCAGGATCAAGCCGGGAGCGATATAATCCATATAGTGAAAGCCGTTGACATCGCTGATCTGGCTGCCGATCAGGTGGCCGAAAATCACATAATACAAGGCCGTAATAATCATCGGCGGCAAAATAGTCTGCACCCAAATACGCGAAAAACGCAGGATTTCTTTCCACAAAATAGTTTTGAATGCGGTGAGCTGTTCGCGGCCGTTCATGTGCGCTCTCCCTTACTTCCAACTAGCCGAATAAATAATTCCTCCAACCTATTGGTTTTGTTTCGCATACTGGTCACCGCAATATTTTGCTCCAATAGCGCGCTAAATAACGCGCTGATATTGGTATCACGTGACACCACGACTTCCAACGTGAGCGTGTCTATCTGCCTTATTGCAAAGCCCTGTAGCGCAGGTATAAGGGCTAGCGGCTGTGCCAGATCAAGCAGCAAAGTCTGTGTATCCATACGGCTTAGCAACTGGCGCATGCTGGTATTCTCCACAATACGGCCATTATCTATAATCGCTATATTGCGGCATAACTGCTCGGCCTCTTCCAGATAATGGGTGGTGAGAATAATGGTGGTACCCGCCGCATTGATCTCGCGCAGAAAATTCCACATCGAATGGCGAATTTCGATATCCACCCCGGCAGTCGGCTCATCCAGTATCAGCAGTCTGGGCTGATGCACCAAAGCGCGTGCGATCATCAAACGACGTTTCATGCCTCCAGACAGCTCGCGTGCCGGCCCATTGCGCTTGTCCCACAAGCCCAGTTGATTCAAATAAAGTTCTGCACGTTCAAAGGCAACAGAACGAGGAATTCCGTAATACCCCGCCTGATTCACCAGCACTTCGATCACCGGCTCAAACTGATTGAAGTTGAACTCCTGCGGTACCAGCCCAATACAGGTTTTCGCCGCTGCAAGATCGGTGTCAAGATCATGACCAAAAACTTGTACCGATCCTGTGCTCTTGTTTACCAGTGAAGAAATAATGCCTATCGTGGTAGATTTTCCTGCCCCATTTGGTCCCAGCAACGCAAAAAAATCGCCCTGCTCTACACTCAGGTCGATGCCGTGCAGCGCGACAACACCGTTGTTGTAGACCTTGCCTAGATTATGAATGGAGAGGGCTGTTTGCATGAGCGGATAGCAATATTAAGTGAGGGTGAATTGTAATGGCTTATGTGAATATTTCGAAAAGAACATTATCGGATTAACCCAGATTGGCCATTAGACGAAAACCCGTCATTCCCGCGCAGGCGGGAATCCAGTTGGTTTAAACCCAGATTTTCCATTAGACCAAAAACCCGTCATTCCCGCGTAGGCGGGAATCCAGCTAATTGAAAAACACCCCGCGAAGTGGGGCAACATGGCGGTTCTGTACCCGCAAGGGGTAGGCTGTGGTTGTAAGGGGCTGAAGCCCCAACAACACACTCTCTCTGCTTCGCAGCGTGTCTTATTGCTGGATTCCCGCCTACGCGGGAATGACGAAGCTAATGGAAAATCTCGGTTAAATATGCTCCGTGTAGCGGGACAACATGCCTATTTTGTCCCGCTACACGGAATGTTTTATTGCTGGATTTCCGCCTGCGCGGGAATGACGGGGCGTGGGATTATCGGTTTAATCAAAACTCCCTCTTACCCGCCACCCGCAATACCAATCCCTTCAAATATGCGCCCTCAGGAAAACTGAGCAACACCGGATGATCAGCGGCAGCACTCACCTTGTACACTATCTGCGCATCTACACCTGCATCCAGCGCTGCGCCGGCGATAATTTTCTGGAATAACTCATCGTTGATACCACCCGAACAAGAGTAAGTAGCAAGGATGCCACCCGGACGTAGTAATTTAAATGCTAGCAAATTGATGTCTTTATAGGCACGTGATGCTTTTTCCGCAAAAGCGGCGGTGGGTGCGAACTTGGGTGGGTCGAGCACAATGAGATCAAATTTCCGATTCTGATCACGCAGCTTGCGCAGCGCTTCAAATACATCTTTGTCCTGCCATTCGGCGCGGCTGGCATCCAGTTTATTCAGTTCAACATTGCGCTGCGCCAGATTCAATGCCTCTGCCGAAGAGTCTATCGACAGCACCGATTTCGCCCCTCCACGCAGCGCATAGAGGGAAAACCCACCGGTATAGCAGAAGCAGTTAAGCACGTCCCGTCCCTCTGCCAGTGTACCGATCAGCGCACGGTTATCGCACTGATCAAGATAGAAACCTGTCTTCTGGCCAGCTGCTACATTCACCGCAATGCGGATACCATTTTCGGTAATGCTTAATTCTTCCGGAAGTAAGCCGCGCAGAATTTCATTGCGTTTGGGCAAGCCTTCCAGCGCGCGACCATCAGAGTCGGAACGTTCGTAAATGCAGGCAGGCTGGCACAGCTCCTGCAGGATATCGGCGATCGTGTCGCGCCAGCGCTCAGCACCCGCACTACCCAGTTGCAGTACTAGCACATTGGCATATTGATCGACAATCAGTCCAGGCAAACCATCTGATTCGCCATGAACCAGACGCATGCCGTTGCTATGCAGACACAGCTTGAGATCGTTGCGTACTGCCAATGCATTGCTGATTTTACGGTGAAAAAAATCCGCATCAATTGTTTCCTCTGCCTGCCACGACCATACCCGTGCAACAATTTGTGATTGCGAGTTGTAAGCGGCCCACGCAATAAAACCGCCATGCTCATCACACAACTGTATGGTGTCACCACTGCATGGACTTCCCTCCGCCCTTGCCACGGCACCGGAAAATACCCAGGGGTGATGACGCAACAATGATTTTTCACGGCCAGTTTGAAGGAATACGCGCGGACCGGCAAAGGCAACGACTGGTGCTTGGACAATAACAGACTGCGGCCTACTGTTTTCGTGGCGGCGCTTGGGGGAGGTGTGACGTTTCTGGTTCATGATTTTCTCTTTGCACGTGGATGTGCACTGTCGTAAATTTTGGCGAGATATTGAAAATCGAGATGAGTATAAATCTGTGTTGAAGAAATACTGGCGTGGCCCAGCATTTCCTGTACTGCACGCAAATCACCACTGGATTGCAGCACATGCGAGGCAAAGGAATGGCGCAGCAAGTGCGGATGTACATTGCTGCTGAGCCCTTGCTTGATACCCCATTCTTTCATGCGCAACTGCACTGAGCGCGCGCTGATACGCCCACCATTCCGGCTGATGAACAAGGCAGGTTCATCTTCCTTCGCCAGCGTGATGCGTGCCTGCAACCATTGCTGTATTGCCATGACGGCATGGCTGCCCATCGGCACGATGCGCGTTTTGTTGCCCTTGCCGGTCACCCGGATAGCGTTGTCACTAAAATCCAGCGCGGCTGGATCCAGCCCAACCAGTTCCGCCAAACGCAATCCAGAGGAATACAAAAGCTCGAACATGGCCTTATCGCGCAGGGCCAACACATCATCATTTGCAGGCAGATCCACCATGCGCACGGCTTCATCTGGTGACAAAGTATGCGGCAAATTTCGTGGAGATTTTGGCGCGCGCAATCCACTACAGGGATTGCCGGAATATTTAAAGTCGCGCGCCAGGTAAACATAAAATCCTCGCCATGCAGACAGCATGCGTGCCAAGGTTTTCCCACCCAAGCCCGAGCCGTGCAACTGCGCGATGAAGCGACGAATTTGATGATTCTTGAGGTCATCTAGCGGTGTATCACCCGCCGCCGTAAAAAGCCGCCGTATATCCCGCGCGTAATTTTCAAGGGTCAGTGGAGAGTATTGCCGCTCATTGCCCAGATAGGCAAGAAAGCCTTTCAGCTTTCCCTGCCTGGCATCAACCGACTCAGTGATATTCATTTCATGCTTATCCGGTTAGCACCCAAGCCCCAAGGTGGTGAGAACTGAACGTTTACACCCCCATCCCAAAGCCCCCTCGCTATGCTCTCCCCCTCTAAAAAGGGGAAGGAACTTGATCCCCTCCCCCTAAGCAGGGGGAGGGCTAGGGTGGGGGTAAATCTTTCAACCTTTATTATCCGGTTAGCGCCCAAGCGTCCCCAGGTGTAGTGGGTTGTGGGCGCTAACCGGATAAGCACGATTCATTTCATTGCTGCGCTTGCACCGATTCACAGACCATCTCCGCAATACGCTGCAGGAACACGGTTCCCATCTCGGGATAGAAGCGTTGCGCATCCTCACTAGCGAGTATCAGCAGGCCGATGGATTCCGTCTCGTTACGTAAAGGCAGATAGGCAAATGAACGCAGATGCCCAGCTGTTTCACCAAACCATAGTTGGGTATCATGCACAGCCAGGTGGGCGCATACCGGTTGCGTGTGCCCGTCAGCAAACGCCATCACCTCGGCACTAGGCGGCTGCTCATTCCACAGGCGAACAACCGCATGCGGAATGGAGAAAATATCGCGCAAACTACGCGTAGCAACCTCCTGCAGAGTTGCCAACCCCTTTGCACCAATCAGCGCAAGCGCGTATTGGTGCACCTTGTTTTGCAGCGCGTCATTTTCCTTGGCTATTCCCATCCAGTCAGACAATTTCTTTTCCAGCTCCTTGACACGCTCGCGCAACATCAGCATTTGTCGTTCTGACAGCGAGATCGTTCGACCACCATGAGGATGTGGAATAACGAGGTCTACCAATAACTCGGCATGTTCCTTAAAAAAATCTGGGTTATTTTGCAAATATTCTGCGACGTTTTCAGCTTTCATGGTACCCCTATAAATTTATTTCACCTTCAAATACGGTAATCGCTGGTCCTGTCATCAGCACCGGTGCGCCTAAACCTGCCCAAGCTATAGTGAGTACACCGCCGTGCGTGGCAACTTGCACGTGATTATCCAGTAAACCGCGCTGGATTCCGCTCACAACTGCGGCGCATGCCCCGGTACCGCAGGACATGGTCTCGCCTGCGCCGCGCTCATACACCCGCAATTTGATATGAGCGCGGTCTATCACCTGCATAAAACCTACATTTACCCGCTTGGGGAAACGCGGGTGCGATTCAATGAGTGGCCCCATTGTGGCAACAGGTGCACGCTCAACATCCGCAACCACTTGAACCGCGTGCGGATTACCCATGGATACGGCAGTAATCTGCACCGAAGTGCCATTCACTTCCAGCGGCTGCATAACTGCATCGCTGTCACTATCAAACGGAATACAGCCAGCTTCAAATATCGGCGCGCCCATATTCACCGTCACGCGTCCGTCTTCTTCCAGACGCGGCGAAATTAGTCCGCTCTTGGTTTCCACCACTATCTCGCGTTTGCTTGTCAATTTTTGATCATGAACAAAACGCACAAAGCAGCGCGCACCATTACCGCATTGCTCTACTTCGCCGCCATCCCCATTGAAGATGAGGTAACGAAAATCAGCTTCCTCATTATTCGACCGCTTGACGATCAATATTTGATCACAACCAATGCCAAAATGCCTGTCGGCCAACAGCCGTAACTGTTCTGGCGTAAGGTAAACCTCCTGGCGCACGCCATCTATCACGACAAAATCATTGCCCGCGCCATGCATTTTAGTGAATTTCAGTTTTGTCATTCAAGTAGTACCAAGTTGCTCATGTCTGAAACAATCAATAGTGTGGTCATTCACCATCCCAGTTGCCTGCATGAATGCATAGCAAATGGTAGGTCCGACAAACTTGAAGCCACGACGTTTCAGCTCTTTGCTCATTGTATCCGAGGTGATGGTGCTGGCAGGCACCTCCGCAGGCGAATGCCACTTATTCTGCCGAGATACTCCTTCAACAAAACGCCAGATATACGCGTCAAAACTGCCGAACTCTTCCTGTACATCCAGAAATTTCCGCGCGTTGATCACCGCAGATTGCAGCTTGAGACGATTGCGCACAATACCCGGATTCTGCAATAAGCGGGCGATTGTTTGATCATCATAACGTGCAACAGCTACGGCATCGAAATGATCAAAGGCTACACGATAAGCTTCACGCTTTTTCAGGATTGTAATCCAGCTTAGTCCAGCTTGCGCACCCTCCAGAATCAGAAATTCAAACAGGGAACGCTCGTCATGTAGCGGTACACCCCACTCCTGATCATGATATTCCCGATACAACTCGCTGTGTCCGGCCCAAACGCAGCGCGTTTTAAGCAACACATCGTCCACAGACCGCTCCATCACGCAACAGACACATATCCATTACCACGGTAATGCCTGCTGCCTGTGCTTTACGCGCTGCTTCTTCGTGTATCACGCCATCCTGCAGCCACAGATATTTAATTCCGAGCACAATGCACTCTTCCACCAGTGCCGGTACATGTTCCGACGCGCGGAATACATTTACCAAATCAATCTTATCCGGCACGCTGAACAGATCAGGATAGGCCTTCTCTCCCAGCACCTCTGCCACCTTTGGCCGCACCGAAATAATACGGTAACCCAGCGCCTGCATAGCCTTGGCCACACGAAAACTGGGACGATCCGCATTCGGCGACAAGCCCACAACAGCGATGTTGCGTATGCCACGCAACATGTCGCAAATATCGGTTTGGCTGGGATTTTGGAAATTCATGGCAGCTAAGATACCATTTTTCGGCACAAAAGGCGCGGGCGTAATGCTGCAAAAAAAGTTATACTGCGCGCCCAATCGCGCTCGTAGCTCAGATGGATAGAGTATCGGTTTCCGAAGCCGAGGGTCGTGGGTTCGACTCCCGCCGAGCGCACCAAATAACCAAAGAGTTAGGCTGAAAGCCTAGCTCTTTGATTTTCTCCTGTAGCAAAAATCGTATCACTTCTACGATCAACCCATTGAGCAAGATGCTCATTGGACAGGTGCGCATACCGTTGCACCATATCCGATCCTGACCACCCGCCCAACTCCTGCAATACATGCAACGGAGTGCCTTCTTGAATGTGCCAGCTTGCCCAGGTGTGCCTGAGGCTTGCGCCGCTTTATCCACCCACATCACGAACAACAATTAACGGTGACATAGCCTAATTTATTCTTAAGTAAGTGCCATTCGGGTCGAAGCCCTTGCACGGGGAGCTTGGCGTAGAGCTTGAGAAGCGCGAAGGTTCGCGTATTGAAGCGTTTCTGTTCGGCCCGGTGCAAGTCAGGGTTGCAGCACTTGGTTCACCGCTGTCACGGCGGCCAGATCGGCCTCGCCCACCAGTGCGAGCAGTCTGATTTTGGAGATAAGGTACATGTAGCGCGCCTGCGCGAGGTCACGCAGCACGACCATACGTTGCTGTTCGGCGTTCAATATGTCAAGCACGGTACGGCTGCCGGCCTGAAACGACTTGCGGCTCGACAGCAACACTTGGTCCGCCGATCGGGACGCTTGCTCAAGGGCTTTTATTTTGGGGATGCTCTCAGTTACGCCGCGAAATTCTTTGTGGACACGCAGCCCGAGATCGCGCCGGCCTGCTTCAAGAAGTTGCTCGGCGCGCTCTTGCCCGGCCAGGGTTTGCCGAACCTGTGAGTTCACAATACCACCCGCAAACAGCGGCATATTGAGTTGCAACCCCAAGATTTTATTGGTGTAACGCGAGCTGGTGTTGACAACGCTTTCGCTTTCGCTGTCTGTCAACTGTGCGATGGCGTCAAGCGTGGGGTAGTGTCCGGCACGGGCTTTTTTGGTTTCCTGTCGCGCCACCTCCACCCTGGCCACGAGGGATTGCAGCTGAGGGCTGTTACGCTCGGCACGAGCGGCCCAGTCGTCCAGGTTGTTGGGCTGGGGGTGCTGCAGCGCCAGCCGATCAACGTTGAGAGTAGCGAGTTTGACTATGGGCTGATTGACTAGAGTCTGGAGCTGTTGCAGAGTGTAGGTAACGTTCTGGCGTGCTTCGATTTCAAGCGCTAGGCTCATGTCCAAGCGGGCTTGTGCCTCGTCCACATCGGTGCGGGTGCCTGAGCCAGCGGCAAAGGACTTGCGGGCGGCATCCACCTGCGTGGTGTAGGCGGTTTGCTGCGCCAGCACCAGTGCCAGCTGATCCTGGGTCAGCATGGCTTCAAAGTAGGCGCCGCTGACGCGCACCGCCAGGCTTTGCCCTTCTTGCTGCAGCACGGCATTCGCATCATCGACCTGGGCCTCGGCCTGGCGATACTGAGCCGTTAATAGGGGTCGAAACAGGGGCTGGCGCAGGGTCAGGGTCTGGTTGCTGCTGGGGTAGCGGTTGGTGGGTTTCTCCTCGCCCGCAACACTAGTGGTGAGGCTATTGTTGTTGCGCGACACGCTGGCGCTCAGGTTGGGCAGCAGCTGGCCCCTGGCCTGCGGCAGGCGTTCACGTTCGCCCGCGGCAGTGGCGCGTGCGGCCCCCATGGTGGGATCATTTTGCTGTGCGGCCTCGAAGGCTTGCAACAGGTCCATGGCATTGGCGGCCATGGACAGGCACAGCAGGGTGCTGCCCACGACCAGCCACTTGGTAGTGCCGCCGCGAGGAGTTTGCGTTAAGTGGTGGCGCATGGTGTTCTCACTCTTCTTTCATGGAGGCTGCTAGGGTCTTGGTCAGCGGTTTCAGCAGGTAGGTCAGCATAGAGCGCTCACCGGTCAGGAAGATGACTTCAACCGGCATGCCGGGGTGCAGCTGGCGCTGGCCTAGTTTTTTGTAGCCTTCTACGGTGACGCCAACACGCGCCAGGTAGTAGCCGATGCCGGTTTGCGGGTCAACCAGCAAGTCCGCGGAAATAGAGGCGACCTTGCCATCCACCACCAGTTGCGGGGTGTGGGCAAACGATGAAAAGCGGACATCGACCGGCATGTCTTTGTGTACGCGGTCAATCAAATGCGGGGGGACCCGCACCTCGAGCAGCAAGGCCTGGTCTTGTGGCACGATGTCCATGAGTTTTTGTCCAGGGCCGATCACAGCACCCACGCTCTGGAACGCTAGGCCGACGACTTGGCCGGTGGTGGGTGATTTGATTTCGATGCGACCCAAGTCGTCTTTGGCGACGCGGTACTTTTGCGCATCTGCGGGCACTTCGCGCCCGACTTCGGCCAGCTGGCTCTCCACCTCCTTGCGGTATTCCTGTTGCCGCATGATGGCGCGCTGCCTTAACTCGGCTACGGCACGTTTGGCACGAATGGTGTTGCCCTGCAACTCGGCAATGCCCGAGCTGGACTCGGCGGCCATGCGCTCAAGTTCAAGCTGGCGGTTGCGCGGGGCGTAGCCTTCCCTAACAAGTTCGCGGGTATTGGTGAGCTCCTCGGCCAGCAGCGCTTGCTGGTTTTTGCGGTTGACCAGGATGTCGCCGTAGGCTTGGATCAGGCCTTCCTGCCCCTGAATACCTTCTTCTGTGGACTGCAGATCAGCCTGCAGGGCGGCGCGGCGCGAGACAAACAACTGCTCCTGGGTGCGAACCATGTCGCGTATTTGCGGCTCCCGGCTGGCTTCCAGCACGTCGGGATGAAACGCGATTTTGGTCTTGTTGCGCTGCTCGGCCAGCAGGCGCCCTTCCATGGCGCGCAGGCCTACATAGCGCTGGCGGGCGGCCTCAAAGTTGGCACGCGCTACGGCTTCATCCAGGCGAATCAGGATCTGTCCTTCCTTGACATGATCGCCTTCGCGAACCAACACCTCCTTGATCAGCCCCCCAGTCAAGTGTTGTACTGCCATTCTTTTGGTGTCAATGGCGACCATGCCTTGCCCCGGCACGCCTTCATCGAGCGGCGCAAAACCGGCCCACAGCAGCAGGCCACCAAAACCAAGCGCCAGCGCCCACAGTCCGATACGGGCGGCGCGCCCGGTGTGGGCCGACAAGTCTTGCGGGTCGGGCTCGCTTGATGCAGAACGTTTGAAAAAATTTAGGATGGCCATGGGGGTCTCAACATTCAATGAAGGTAATGGGTTAGGTCGGCACGGCGGTTGCGTCTGGCAACTGAGCTTGCGCCTGCATGGCGGGCGGTGATGACGGTATCACGCGGGCCGTCTTCGACGATTTGGCCGTCGCGCAGGACCAGGATGCGGTCAGCCACCGCGACAGCGGTGTGGCGGTGGCTGATCAAAAACACGGTTCGACCCTTGGCCTTGAGTTGGCTGATGGTGCGAAACAGCGCCGCCTCGCCTGCCTCATCGAGGTTGGCGTTGGGCTCGTCGAGCACGATCAGCTGCGGATCGCCATAGACCGCACGGGCCAGACCTATGCGCTGGCGTTGGCCGCCGGACAAGAGGTTGCCGGCTTCGCCAATCGGCGTGTCGTAACCCTTGGGAAAGCGCAGGATCATCTCGTGCAAACCGGCGCTTTGGGCCGCTGCAATGACCTGCGCAGCGTCCACTTCGCTAAAACGGGCGATATTTTCGGCAATCGTGCCTTCAAATAATTCAATGTCTTGCGGCAGGTAGCCCAGGTAGGGTCCGAGTTCAACCCGGTTCCAGCCTGCAATGGGTAGTCCGTCGATCAGCACCTTACCCGACACATCGGGCCAGATGCCCATCAGCACGCGTGCCAGCGTGGACTTGCCGGAGCCTGATGGCCCGAGCACGGCAGTCACGGTGCCAGCGGGCACGTTCAGGTTGATATTCTTGAGAATGGGATCTGCGCGACCTGGTGCGCTGGCAAACACTTGTTGCAACGTGACCTCACCGCTGGGTGCCACGCGCCGGAGCGCGGGGTCGCGTGGAGGGTACTCAAGCAGCATTTTCTCCAGCCGGGCAAATGCGAAACGCATACCAATGAATTGGCGCCAGCTGCCCACCATCAAGTCTATGGGGGCCAACGCCCGCGTCATCAGCACACTGGCTGCGATCATGGCGCCGAGTGTGATTTGCCCATCAATGGCCAGCAAGGCACCAGCCCCGAGCGCCAGCGACTGTTGGCTGTAGCGTATGAATTTGCTCCAAGCGGTGATGCGGTGGGTTAGCTGTTGGGCCTCGCCGCTTCTTGCTAGGTGTGTTTGATGACGCGCGGCCCAGCGCGCCTGCAGGTTGGGCACCATACCCATGGATTCGATCACTTCGGCATTGCGCAGTTTGCCTTGCAAGAAGCTGCTCGCGTCAGCACCGGCTTTGACGGCCGCCTCCGACGGCGCCAGCGTGTGGCGATGTCCAAACCAGGCCAATGCTGCCTGCACCATGGCAAAAAAGATGCCGAGCACACCCAGCCAGGGGTGCAGAAAGAACAGCACGGCCATGTAGATGGGCGCCCACGGCGCATCAAAAAAGGCAAAGATGCCGTTGCCGGTCAAGAACTGCCGGATTTGGATCAGGTCGCCAAACGCACGCGAGGGGTTGGCGCCCGACTGGCTCAAGTGCGCCTCAAAGCTGGCGTTGAAAACTTGGGTGCTGAGTTGTTCGTCCAGTCGCACACCGGTGCTCACCAGCAGGCGCGAGCGCATCCATTCGGAAAATGCCATGACGGCAAACAGGAACAAGGTGATCAGGGAAATGACGATCAGCGTGAGCTCGCTCTGACTGGTCAAGACCCGGTCGTAGACCTGCAACATATAAAGGGTTGGCGCCAGCATCAGCACGTTGGCGATCATACTGAAGGCACCCACGATCAGAAACTCACGACGAAAGCTCCACAGGGTGGATGTCAACTCGCTGCGTTTGAAAAATTCAGGTGTTTTCATA
>JBCKTZ010000033.1:0-17151 GCA_038925245.1 Gallionellaceae bacterium | reverse complement strand
CACCAGTTTCAGGAGGAGTGCCAACAAGCGGGCAGACCATTTGATATTCAAGGCCTTGAAAACTTCTATCAATTCACCACTCATTCCTTGTCTTCACGCATGCATGACGCGCAACTGATTAAGGAAAAAGTACGATTTTCAGTTAGAGAACAGCAGATGTCCAAGGTGGCACAGCTGCATAAGCTTCCATTCGCACCGGCCATCGTGGCGATGCTCAACAGACACGATTTCATATACCTCCGTCGCGGATCAGACCGGCAGAAAAGCAATGTTATGAGCGGTGAATTTCACGGCTGCTACCTCAGTCTCTATGATTACAGCCATACCGCAGCACCCGACTACTACGCCGAACATCACCATACAATCGTCCATCTACGTCGCTTGGAAACCGACGACAAGCCGTGGCCAAATCTCGTGATTACCCCCGGGCATTATCTCGAAAGATATCTGGTCGAGTACCAGGAAGTGGATATTATGAGCCGCCCAGCAATTTCCCAGCACTATCGGCTCTATGCGCTTAATCCGCAACAGGCGCTTGCCTGGATGGATTCAGGGATAGAGCGTTTGCTCGCCGAGCATCCGGGATTTTATATCGAGCTCCGTGACAATTTTCTGCTCGTCTTCCACCCTGAGCACGACCTTGAGTCGCCCGAGGCAATCGAGTTGCAGCTCGCCTTTGCTGAATCGCTGGCGCACCGCGGCCATTTTCCGGCCACTGACAAACCATAGAAAGAAATAACGCGATGAGCCCGGTACTAGCGGCCTGTCGGACTCGGCCTTTTGTTTGCGTAACTAATTGATTATATTGATATTAATTTTTGACGACATAGTTGCATTTCCATAAAACTCAATAAGTTACAACTTAAGTCAGACAGGCTGCTAGCTAGCTCGATTCTGCTGGTTTCGATCAAATTGAGATTGGTAGCGAGCCGCACGATCCACGCTGCAGGATAAACGGGTCAGTTAACGTATAGCGTAAGGAGGCGGTTGACTATGCAGATGATATCAGGCGAGGACGGCGCTTATTCGGGCCGACCGGTCGCCTTGCTTACCCAGCACGGTAAAGAGCGGGTGATCGCGGCCGCGCTGGAGCCGTCGCTTGGTTGCCGAGTGGAGCTGGTGACGGGGTACGATACGGATCTGCTCGGCACATTCACTCGCAACATTCCGCGCGCTGGAACTCAGCTCGAGGCGGCTCGCCGGAAGGCGCGTCTCGGTATGGATATGTCCGGGTTGTCGCTAGGCATTGCCAGCGAAGGCTCGTTCGGGCCGGACCCGTTTACGGGGATGTTTCCTTGGAACGTGGAGCTCATGATCTGGATCGACGACGAGCGCGGTCTGGAGATCGTCGGCGTGGCGCAAGGCAAAACCAACAGCGCCCATTTGCTCACGGGGAGCTGGCAAGAGGCTGAGGCTTGCGCCCTGCAGGCAGGGTTTCCCGAACATCATCTGGTGGTGCGGCCAGAAGGCGAGAACGACCCACGCATCCGGAAAGGGATCGCCGACTGGACTGATTTGCAAGCGGCTTTCGCCTGGGCACTGGATCAATCCGAAAGCGGCATTGCTTTCATCGAGACCGACATGCGTGCGCACGCGAACCCCACGCGCATGGACAACATTCGCCTGGCCGCAGAGGAACTGGCGCGCAAGCTCAACTCGTTCTGTCCGGACTGCGGTACGCCGGGATTCTGGATCGTCGAGCGACTGGCAGGCTTGCCCTGCGAGGCCTGCGGCGCGCCTACGCGCGAGACACGCGCTGACGTCTACGGCTGCCTCAAGTGCGCGCACCAACTCACCCGAGAGAGGACAGGCGCGGCCCATGCTTCAGCTGGGCGCTGTGACTACTGCAATCCTTGATCGACCATTTATAGCGAGGTTTTTACGCCGTCGTCACCGCCTATAGCTTGCTTCATCAAGCGGCATGGCTGATTGGGATTCACTTCTAGCACCTGTGCATAAATTGAAGTCAGTGCCATGTCTTCATCGGGGAAAATATTTTCCTCCCCAACAAAAGCCAGTAGGCCGGAATGCCGCATGATGTCTATCACCTGTTTTTTCAGGCCGCTGAAAACGACGCGGATACCATTTTCACGCAGCCTTTCCACCATGTGATGGATGACTTCGTCACCCGAGGCATCGAGCTGGTTGATGCCGTTCCCTACGATCAGCATATGTGTCGCGCGAGGACTGTTAGCTACTGCTTCTAGAATCGTGTCCTCGAAATAGGGCACGTTGGCAAAATACAGCGAGCCGTCATAACGGATGGCGATAATGTAATCGCTGACAGGTAGGTTGTGTACTTTTACATCGCGCAAAGTGCCGTCAGGATGGCGGCCAAGGATGGCGACTCTGGGTTTCATGGTGCGGTAGAGGTACAGAATGATGGCGAGTACTGCACCTATGATGATGCCGTTATCCATATGCGGTGCAAAAGTAAGTGCGGCAACAAAGGTGACCACTGCAGCAATGCCATCATGTTTGTGCACATGCCAGGCATGCATGATCGCCTTGAAATTAACCAGCCCGATTACCGCCATCATGATTACCGCAGCCAACACCGCCTGGGGCAGGTGATACAACAAGGGCGTCAGGAACAACAAGGTCAGTAATACGATGAAAAAGGTAAATACCGATGACATGCTGGTTATTGCGCCGGCGCTCAGGTTGAGGGCGGAGCGGGAGAACGAGCCACTGACCGGATAAGATTTGGTAAACGAACCTACGATATTGGCTAGGCCCTGGCCGATCAACTCCTGGCTGGGGTCAAGGCGCTGCTTGGTTTTTGCAGCCATTGCTTTGGCCATAGAAATGGCCTCCATGTAACCGATCATTGCAATTACGAAGGCGCTGGACAGTAATGTCATGAACATATCCAGGCTGAATTTTGGAACTTCGAAATTTGGTAGCCCGGCGGGTACGCTGCCAATAACTTCTCCGCCACCAACCAGCTTCAACTCGCCATTTTTAACTTTGGAGATATGCCAGCGGTACGTGTCGGATTTTTCAGAAGCGGGCACAGTCCCTTGTAGATAGAGTTTTGCTGGCTGGCTATCACTTGCGGCTACCTGCTCAAAGTTAAATTTGCGCAGAGAGCGTGAACGTTTGCGGTTTTCCGCTTCAGCATCTATCAGCTTCAGTTTAAGCAGTTCGATTTCATAGTTAAGCGCGGCAGTTACCTTGCTGCCTTCATCCGTGCTTTTGAGCAGCCGCTTCAACTCACCCGATTTGCTGCTGACTTGACTGTTGAGTTCGTTGATATGGATTTCTGTTAGAGAGAAATCTTTGGCTAAGGCCTTGACTTCAACATTTGCGATGTCATCAATTTTGCCTGTGCCGTTGCGCTCAAAACCAATGGCCCAACTCGCTACTGTGGTGAGGGTAACCACAATAAGGACGCCGGGCAATTGGGGTGCGAATTTTTTTAGAATAAACATCCCCGCAAATGCAGACGCGCCCATCATCAGCGTGGGCATATGGGTATCGCCAATTTGCTGGAATACGCCCCATATATCCTGCATGAAGCGCTCGCTGCGACTCATCGGAACACCCAGAATTTTGCTGAGTTGGGACAAGGCGATAATGATGGCGGCGGCATTGGTAAAGCCAATGATGACCGGGTGAGAAATAAAGTTGACAATGGGGCCTAGCTTGAACAGACCCATGGTGAGTTGCACGATGCCTACCATCAGCGCCAGCAGGATTGCCAAAGCGATATAAGCCTCGGAGCCGCTAACTGCCAATGGCAGCAAAGCAGCAGCAGTCAGGATAGAGACCATGGCAACTGGGCCGGTGGCCAGCTGGGATGAGGAACCCCACATCGCGCCTACGAGGACAGGCAGGAATGCAGCGTAGAGTCCGTAATAAGCCGGCAATCCTGCCAGCTGGGCATAAGCCATGGATTGGGGTATCAGCACCAGTGCAACGGTGATGCCGGCAAGAAGGTCTGCACGGATGATGCTGGTCTTCAGTGGAAACCAGTTCAGGAATGGAAAAAATCGTGCGAATTTATTCATCGTGTTATCCCTTTATTCATGCTGCTTTGTTGGTTACGCTATGTGGAACTTATGCGACCCACCAGAACCGTGTTGTAGGCCGGGTTAGGTGCGGTTTTTTGCATCGTAACCCGACGTTTACATTAGATCACCCTACACTACGCTCTGCTCCGCATAGGGCAAGAACCCCTACGGGGCGTCGGACCTAGCTCGCAACTCATTGATTTGTAAATAAATTAGTGCCGCTGTGACGATATAACATATTGAATTAAATCAATATGTTACGATTGGATCTTGTCTAAGTCCGATAGGCTGCTATGAGACTTTCTTTATAAAAACATTAACAGAAGGCGATTAAATTGTATTTCTGAAGTACGGGTTAAAGCGCATATAGAGCAACTGGCTTCATAAGCTAAACCAATATAACCTTACAATTATAACGTAATAGTTGATTGCATTACTTTTGCTCCTTCCGTGTGAATGCAGCTCAACGAGAAAATCGTCTTAATGCAATATCATGGGCACTGATTCGTCAGCCTTTACTGGCAGCAAGATAATCCGCGATGCGCTGCTGAAACGTCAACTCAGGGTCTTGATTCTTTTTAGCCATGCTCAATCTCCGGCAGCCTTCAGTTTTTTCGGTTTCCTGTTTGCCAGTTGCTTGAGGTTTTCGGTAGAAATGACCGGCTGGCCGGTCTGTGTCTCAATATCCAGGCGGGTGCGGCCAGCCACCGCGCCGCCGTCCTGGGCATCTTTCTTTAGCGGCGCCATTCCTTGTGAATCCCGATCCCGGTGCAGCTTAGTCGTCGTCGCTTCGGCCAGCATGGTCAGGATCAGCTCGATGTCGGTCATGTGGTCGCGTAAGTTTTCCCGCGCTAGGTCTTTCACCTGTTTGTATTCCTCCACTTTTAGGCCAAACGTCCCCTGCATGATCTCGTTGGTGAGGATGGCATATTCAGTGGCGGTTGCGGCACCTCGATCTTTCCATTCGTCGGTCAAGTCTTGGCGAACCGCGATACCGCGCAGCCGCTTGTCTATCCACTCCTTTGGATAGCCCTTCTTTTCGTACAGATCCTGCATCCGCGCCATCGCCAGTTCGGGGTTTTCGATCTCGTCGATGCGCTCCTTGCCCACCCGTGCCAACCAGTGTTTGAATGGCTCGGCCTTAGGGCTGGGGATGGATTGGATCAGACGGAAGATGCCTTCAGTATTCCAGCATTGAAGTTTCTGTCGGCCACCGGCAGTGGCAAACGTCAAGCCAAGGGGGGGGGGCAATTTGCCCCCCCCCTTTGAAAGTCTCAGCCAGAGAGGGATCGCGCCGACGCATATCCCTGAAGTAGCCGACAGGATTGGCGGAGTCGGTGAGGACAGCGACGACATCTACAATGACGAACCACCATTCGTCCTCGTGCAGGGTTTTGCGGATGCGCTTGCCTTCAAACAAGGCTGGTTTGGATACGGATTGCTCACTCATGTTGGTCACTCCTGTTTTGTGCGCACCTGCCCTGAGCTTGTCGAATGGGCAGAACGTTTGCCTCGGTGAATAGCGTTAAATGGAACGTAGAACGGACACTATCATTTTTTCTCGATGCCCTTGCGTTTGCCCGGTGGTAGAAAATTTTCATTGCCCACAACTTTCTTGCCGGTCTTCGCTTCCAGTTCCCGCCGAGCATTCTTGGTGATACCTCCGCCCGTTTTGGCGGCAGTTTCATTTTCTGCCATGCCTGTTGCATCAACACTCTCGGCGATCTGGCGCGTAGAAAGTTCCGCCAACGCAGTGAAATCAGCTCCGCCTCGCTCATGTGGTCGCGCAGGTTGTGGGTTTGCAAACCCTTCATCTCCTTGTGCGCCTTCACGCTCTCCTCCGCCCACTCCTGATGAATGATGTTGGTGAGAATGGCGTATTCCTCACCTTTCTTGACATCGTGATTCGCCCAATAGTCCGTCAGCTTGTTGCGCGTCTCCTGCCCGGTCATGCGCTGCTGTATCCATTTTTCGCTACGTCCATGCTTCTGCCAGGTCTCTCGTGCGCGTGCTAGCGACAGTGCCGGATCAGCCATTTCCTGCATCCGCTCATAACCCACCTTCGCCAACCACAGCTTGATCGGCTCCGCTTTCGGGCTGGGAACGGACTGCACCAGCCGCAGCAGTGTTTCGGCAGTGGCGACATCGGTCAGGTAATTCTTGCCATCGGCGGCAGATAATTTCAGTCGGTGACAATTTGTCACCGACTCGCTACCCTCCTTGCCCAGACGCTCTTTCAGCTTGTTCCAGTACTTGCGCGCCGTCTGGTAATCCGGCTGCTGGGTCAACACTTGCACGATGTCAATGACCGAAAATAGCCATGTTTCAGTGGCTTCGTCATACACGCGGCGGATTTCATGCTCTTCAAAAATGGCTGGCTGAGGTTTCATAGTAAGGACTCCTGAATCAGGGATGCCGGGTTGACCAAGCTGAACTCCAAGACAAATGCATCGCTTGGTAAATGACGACGGAATCTTAATGAACGATCGTTCTTTTGTCAAGCTAGCCCAAGATATTCGTGGCTGTCTCAGGAAAAAGCAAAAACTGAAATTAGAGCCGAGTTTCAGACAACTGCTTGGCTGCAAATTAGATTGGATAAAACAGCCCGTCAAGTTACAATTCAAAGCATGAATCTGAACTGTGCTATCCGTTTGCCCTTGCTGATGCTGTTTGCACTGTTGCAGTGCGTGGCACCGCTCGCGCATGCGCATGTAAACGGCCAGCACGCCGACCATGAGGTTCATATTGAACTGAGTGATGCGCACTGGCACAACGATCATCGTGGCGATACCAGCACTGCCGCACATCATTTGTCTGCCGGGGAGGCCCACTCTGCTGTCGTGAGCATGCCACCGTCGTACCGATTCAGCACCCATGCAGCTGCGCAAGCTGTTGTTGTAAATGTGCAGTCTATCCCGACGTTGTGTGAAGCAATCGCTCTACCATTGCTGATTACCGAACGGCAGGTTCTTCCACTCCTCCCTTACCAGCACCCCTTCAGCCAGGCTCCTCCCGCGTAAGTTCGTTTTAACCGAGATTGTTCATTAGAACAGAGACCCTTGTAGGAGCACGCCATGCGTGCGAATCGCACGCATGGCGTGCTCCTACAAATAGACGCACAATTCCGATCTTGAACGAACACTGTTGCGCTTACGCAACAGCAGGAGCCTATCACCATGAGCGCTTTTTTTACCACGCTATTACTGCTGCTATGCAGCGTAAATTATGCCATTGCATCGAACGATCTGGCGTTAAGTCCCAAACAAATACAGGCGCTGGGCATTATCACAGCACCGCTTCCTGCAAAAAGTGCAGGTGCACTGGCGGGTATTCCGGCGCAAGTCGTGATCCCGGCTAACCAGTTGTTTATTGTCAGCTCGCCGTTGCCGGCAATGGTTGAGCAAACGCTGGTCGGCGTTGGCGACCATGTACGCAAGGGTCAAGTATTGGCGCGGCTGCAAAGCCCCGCCCTGGCCGAAGCGCAACGCGGTTTTTTGCAGGCCAGCACACAAGAGCAGCTGGCCAGGGGCAACTTCACCCGCGATGATGCTTTATGGAAAGACGGCATTATTGCAGAAAGCCGCTTCCGTGCTGCACAAAGCCAATACACCGAAGCCAATGCGGCACTGGCCGAAAAAAAGCAGATGTTGCTGCTGGCGGGTATGTCGTCAGCGGCCATAGCAAGGCTACAAGCCGGAGAAAGTCTGCATAGCCTGTTGCTCATCAATTCACCCATAGCGGGCGTGATACTGGAAAAATTGGTAAGTGCAGGACAGCGCGTTGAAAGTGCCATGCCATTGTTTCATGTGGCCCAACTGCAACCACTGGGGCTGGAAATGCAAGTGCCACTGGGCAGCACTCAAGTCATCAGGATGGGTGCCGAGGTACGCATTCCTGCATTTTCGGCCACAGGGAATATCACCGCTATCGGGCAAAGTCTGAGCGTGGGAAACCAGACCATCCTGCTGCGCGCCTTGATACACAAGGGCACGCAGAATCTGCGTGCCGGCCAATTTGTTGAAGCCAGCATCGCCACCAGCTTCAGCAGTCGCGCCCAGAATAGTGGACAGTGGAACATCCCGAACAGTGCCCTGGCACGTATTGCAGGGAAAAGCATGATATTCATCGCGACTGCAGAAGGATTTTATGCGGCTTCTGTGACTGTATTGCATGAAGGCGAGCAAAACACCCTCATCACCGGCAAACTTCGCGGCGATGAAAAAATAGCGGTGCGCGGCGTGTCCACATTGAAAGCTAGTTTGATGGGCATAGGCGGGGGCGAATAATGCTATCCAAACTGCTTGAATTTTCCTTGTCGCAGCGCCTGCTGGTTGCGGTGCTTACTATGCTGATGATAGGCGTAGGCGTGATGTCATTCCGCGAGCTTCCGATTGACGCTTTCCCGGATGTCTCCACCACCCAGGTAAAGCTCATCATGAAAGCACCGGGTATGACACCGGAAGAGGTAGAGGCACGCGTCACAGCGCTCATTGAAACTGAAATGCTCGGTATTCCCAACAAGAAGATACTGCGCTCGGTGACCAAGTACGCGCTCGCCGACATCACCATCGATTTTGCGGACGGCACCGACATTTACTGGGCGCGGCAGCAGGTGGCTGAACGTCTCAACAGTGTGCAGAAAGACTTGCCCGCTGGTGTCTCTGGCGGCCTTGCGCCGATTACCACGGCGCTGGGCGAAATGTTCATGTTTACCATCGAGGGCGGCGATCTGTCCATCATGGAACGCAGAACGCTGCTGGACTGGACGATACGCCCGGCGCTGCGCACTCTGCCTGGCGTGGCTGATGTGAATGCGCTGGGCGGGCTGGTGCGCAGCTTTGAGGTAATGCCGGACAACGTGGCGATGGGCGCGCGCGGCATCACCATGGACGTGTTGCAACAAGCGCTGGAGACAAATAACCGCAACGACGGTGCCGGGCGTTTGTCTTCCGGCGAGGAGACGCTGCTGGTTCGTTCCGAAGGCAGCGTCAAAAACCTGGACGACTTGCGCACTATTGTTATTGCCAGCCGCGACGGCGGCGCCAGTGGTGGAGTAGTTCGGGTGGGTGATGTGGCGACGGTGCGCATCGGCAGCCTTACCCGTTATGGCGTGGTCACCAAGGATGGCCAGGGCGAAGCCGTGCAAGGCTTGGTGCTGGGGCTGCGCGGCGCGAATGCGCAGAAAGTGGTAGAGGGCGTGAAGCAGCGACTTGCCGAGCTTCAGTCTGGTTTTCCGCAGGGCGTTACCATTCAGGTGTTCTATGACCGCGGCAGCCTGGTAGAGCGCGCCGTGGGGTCGGTGTCTAAGGCGATGTTGGAAGCCACCGTACTGGTGGTGATCGTGTTGGTGCTGTTTCTCGGCAACTGGCGTGCCGCCGTGGTAGTCGCGTTAACCTTGCCGCTGGCCGCGCTGATGACTTTTATTCTGATGCGCCAGTTCAATATATCGGCCAATCTGATGAGCTTGGGCGGGCTGGCCATCGCCATTGGCATGCTGGTGGATGCGGCAGTGGTGGCGGTGGAAAATATCGTTGCACACCTTGCCCATGACAAGGGTGCCGCCAAGCGGCCCTTGCTGCATGTGGTATACCGTGCGGTGCGCGAGGTGGTAGCACCCGTCACCTCGGGAACGCTCATTATCATGCTGGTTTTTTTGCCGTTGCTGACCTTGCAGGGACTGGAAGGCAAGTTGTTCATTCCGGTGGCGCTGACTATCGTGTTTGCGCTGGGTAGCTCGCTGTTACTGTCGCTCACCGTGATTCCGGTGATAGCGTCGTTCATGCTGAAACAGGTTAAACATAGCGATCCTTGGCTGGTGCAGAAGGCGGACGCTCTGTACCAGCCAGCACTGAGCTGGGCTTTGCTGCATAGCCGCACGGTGATTGCCGTTGCCATAGTCGCGCTGTTGTTTACTGGCGTGGTGTACACGCAGATTGGCAAAACCTTTATGCCGACCATGGATGAGGGGGACATTATCGTGCAAATCGAAAAACTGCCTTCTGTCAGTCTGGAACAAACGGCGGCACTGGACCTGAAGATCCACCAGGCGATCATGAGCGAGGTGCCGGAAGTCAAGGGCATCGTGGCGCGCGCCGGTGCCGACGAGTTGGGTTTGGACCCGATGGGGCTTAACCAGACCGACACCTTTCTGGTGCTAAAACCAATCCGCGAATGGCGCAAGCCGGACAAGGAATGGCTGACGGATGAGCTGCGCCGCGTGCTAGACCAGTTGCCCGGCATTTCCTACATTTTTACCCAGCCTATCGATATGCGGGTGCAGGAAATGATCATCGGCGTGCGCGGTGATGTGGCGGTGAAAATTTTCGGCCCGGATATCGCCACCCTCAACCGCTTGGCAAGCCAGGTGGAGACGACCCTGAAAACCGTTAGGGGCAGTGAGGATGTTTACAGCGTATTGAACGAAGGCGTGCAGTATCTCCAGGTGGAAATAGACCGGCTCGCTGCCGGGCGCATGGGCCTCACCGTGGATGAAATACAAGAGACGCTGCGCGTGCAACTGGAAGGTAAAACACTAGGGGTGGTGCTGGAAGGCGTGCGCCGCACGCCGGTGCTGCTGCGCGGCAGCGATGCGCTACGCATGTCCCCCGCGTTGTTCTCCAGCATGAAACTAGTTTTGCCCAGCGGCATAAGCGTCGCGTTGACATCCGTGGCGAACTTAAAACAGGTGGATGGCCCGGTCAAAATTGAGCGCGAAAATGCGAACCGTTATGCGGTAGTGGTAAGCAACGTGCGCGACCGCGATCTGGTGGGTTTTGTGGAAGAGGCCAAACAAACGGTGGCCAAACAGGTGTCTTTGTCGGGTGATTACAATATCACCTGGGGAGGTCAATTCGAAAATCAGCAACGCGCAGCTGCCAGGCTAGGCATCGTGGTGCCGGTAGCACTGGGGCTGATTTTCATGATTTTGTTTGCCACATTCGGCTCAGGTAGGCAGGCCGTACTCGTGCTCAGTAACATCCCATTTGCACTGATCGGTGGCGTGTTTGCGTTGTGGCTGAGCGGTGAATATATGTCGGTACCCGCCTCGGTTGGCTTTGTCGCATTGCTCGGAATAGCGGTATTGAACGGGGTGGTGATGGTGTCCTATTTCAACCAGCTGCATGCACAAGGCATGGACCTTATCAGCGTAGTCACGGAGGGGGCAAAACGTCGTCTGCGCCCGGTGTTGATGACCGCTGCCACTACGGCTCTTGGCCTGCTGCCGCTGCTGTTTGCAAGTGGCCCAGGCTCGGAAATTCAAAAACCGCTCGCCATCGTAGTGATAGGCGGTCTGCTCAGTTCGACCCTGTTGACGCTGATCATGCTGCCTATCCTGTACCGGCGTTTTGGAGTCAAACTAAAAAAGCAATTGGCCACAGAGAACACAGAGATCACAGAGAGGAATCTAGATGTTAATTAGCTTTGTGCGCACTCCCCCCAGGTTGCTGGCTAAAACCGATCAACCCCTGGTTTTCTCTGTGAACTCTGTGTTCTCTGTGGCTGGTATTGCCGTTTTAAGATCAGACTTGAGAGCTAAAAATCATGAATAAAATATTGAATTGTTGCCTAACTCTGGTGTGTCACAAAGCTCTGGAAGATCGTCTGGTTGATCAGCTGCTGGAACACCCGCAATGGGTAGACGGTTTTTCTGTCAGCCAGATAGATGGACACAGCCTTAAACAACATCTGCCCAGCATGCTGGAGCAGGTGCGTGGTCGTTCACAGCGTATTGAAATCTGTTGTGTGATGAATTTGGATGATGCGCAAGCACTGCTAGCACATCTTAAAGCAGAAGAAGCCAACAGCGAAATTGCCTACTGGATAACGCCAGTAATTGAATACGGGAGGTTGGCTTGAAACACTATTTGCATTTTGCGGTTAGCCTTGTGGTCGTACTTCCTGTTTTTGCTGCGGACCTCGCTATGCCCGATCTGCCTCCTGCTGCACAGGTTGAAGTTGCGTTGAGCCACCACATCAATGTGCGAACTGCTAAAAGCGGAGTCAGCATTGAACAGGCCAACCGGCGCAAATGGAACAGTGGCAACTACGAGTTCAATCTGCGCGCGGGAAGCTCAAATCGTGAAATCAGCCCAACCGGGCAGCGGCAGAAAGAATGGGATGTGGCGCTTGAACGCCCTCTACGCCTGATTAACAAGGCATTGCTGGACAGCGACATCGGCAGCGAAAGCGTGCTTCGTGCGGAACACGCACTGGGGGACGCACGCCATGAAGCCGCCCGATTGTTGTTGCATCAGTGGTTCAACTGGCAGCGTGAGCAAACCCAGGTCAAGCTGTGGCAGCAGCAGGTGGACATACTTACGCAGCAGATTGGCATCACCGAAAAACGCTTACGTGCAGGGGATGCACCAAAAATGGAATTGAATCAGGTACAAGCTGCCGCAGCGCAAGCGGGTGTGTCGCTGCGGCAGGCCAGCCTGCGTGTTCAGCTGGTTGCCAGTGATTTAAAACGCCCCTTTCCGGAATTGATGTTGCCTGCAGAAGCTGTGCTTGCCCAACCGCAGCCCATAGAGCATGAGCTGAACTATTGGCAGGAAAAGGTTATGGATGACAATCACGAGTTCGGCTTGGTGCAGTCGGAAAGCCGTGTGCAACAATTGCTGGCGCAACGCATGAGCGCAGACCGCGTACCTGACCCCACGATAGGTTTGCGTTATTCAAACGAAAAAGCGGGAGAAGAAAAAGTGGCCGGTGTATATTTTTCGGTGCCGCTATCTTTCGGTTTACGTGGCGCCAATGCAGAAGTGGCGCGGCACCATGCCGACATTGCGCATGCGCGTGAAATTGCAACCCTTCGCCGTCTGGAAGGCGATGTGTATACAGCCTATACCCGGGGGGTCAACAACTACCTGATCTGGCAGCAGGCTCAGGAAGCTTATCGTAGTGTAAACGCGAATGCAGAACTGGTTGCACGCGCTTACAGTCTGGGGGAGAGTAGCGTTTCGGATGTACTGACAGCGCGCCGTCTGGCGCTGGAATCCGGCCTTGCCGCCAGCGTGGCACAATTGGATGCAAATGAAGCGCGCTATCGCTTGCTGCTGGATGCCCACCTGCTGTGGCAGAAGGATGCTCATAGATCTGAAAAAAGCGATTGAGCCTCCGATAGGCATGCACCGATTGCATGCACTAAAATATAGCGCATGCACTGAAATCACGCATAAATACAATTCACGCATTGGTCAGTTTTTAACAGGCTGATTTGTAAAGCCTGGATTTATTGGCATAAGTATTGCTTATAAACTGCTATGAGAGAAAATACGATGCAAGAAACTAAATCAACTTGTTGTTACTGCGGCGTCGGGTGCGGCGTCGTAATCAGTAGTGCAGCAGGGAAAATAATCGGCGTGCGGGGCGACCCTGATCACCCGGCAAATTTTGGGCGCTTATGCACCAAAGGTGCGACCTTGCATTTGACCGCACGGGAAGAGATGCGCGCCTTGTATCCCGAGTTGCGCCAAAGTAGGGGTGAAGAACGCAAGCGGGCAAGTTGGGATGAAGCACTTGATACGGTAGCCGACCGGTTTGCCGCCATTATTCGTGAGCATGGGCCGGATGCGGTAGGGTTTTATATATCGGGCCAGTTGTTGACTGAAGATTATTATGTGTTCAATAAGCTGGCCAAGGGACAGATCGGCACCAATAATGTCGATACCAATTCGCGCTTGTGCATGTCTTCTGCGGTCAGCGGCTACAAGGCCACGCTGGGAGCAGATGCACCGCCGGGCTGTTATGAAGATATCGACCATGCAGGGTGCATTTTCATCGCGGGTTCAAATACCGCTTATGCACACCCAATCGTATTCAGACGAATAGAGGACGCGCGCAAAAAAAATCCTGATTTAAAGCTCATCGTGGTTGATCCGCGCCGCACTGACACGGCAGCTGCAGCGGATTTGCATCTGGCGATTTTGCCCGGCACCGATGTAGCGCTGTTCAATGCGATGCTGCATGTGATGCTGTGGGAGGGCTGGTGCGATGTGGCTTATATCAAAGCACACACTGAGGGATTTGACGAACTAAAAGCAACAGTGCGCGAATTTACGCCGCAGCATGCAGCCACCATTTGCGGCGTCGATGCTGATGATATTGTGCAAGGGGCAAAAATGTTTGCAACCTCCAAAGCGACCTTGTCACTGTATTGTCAGGGGCTGAATCAATCGGTGCAGGGCACGCACAAAAACGCCGCACTGATCAATTTGCATCTTGCCACTGCACAGATAGGCCGCCCTGGTGCGGCACCCCTTTCTCTTACCGGTCAGCCCAATGCGATGGGCGGGCGCGAGGTGGGCGGCATGGCTAATTTGCTGTCCGGGCATCGTGATATGAACAACCCCGTGCACAGGGCCGAAGTGGCCGCTTTGTGGGGCATAGCTGAGGTGCCCGCACAGCCTGGTAAGACTGCGGTGGAAATGTTTGAAGCGGTGCGCAGCGGCCAGATCAAGGCCTTGTGGATAGCTTGCACCAATCCGGCACAGTCCATGCCCAATCTTAATCTGGTTAACGAAGCATTGAATGCCGCTGAATTTGTGGTGGTGCAGGAAGCGTTCCGCGCGACCGAAACCACCGCCTATGCCGATGTGTTGCTACCTGCCAGCACCTGGGGTGAAAAAGAAGGCACGGTGACCAATTCGGAGCGTTGTATTTCACGGGTACGTCAGGCTGTTCCGGCACCAGGAGAAGCGCGACACGACTGGGAAATTGTGGTGGACTTTGCGCAGCGTCTGGCACAACGTTTGGACAAGCCAGAGCTGCTGAACTTTGCCAATACCGAGGCGATATTCAATGAGCATCGTGCCACTACCATTGGGCGCGATCTTGATATTGGCGGTCTCAGCTATGCGCTACTGGAAAAACATGGCCCCCAGCAATGGCCCATGCCGCAAGGCGAATCCAGCGGAAAAAAACGTCTATACGCGGACGGTGTATTTCCTACCGACAATGGAAAAGCAAAGTTCGTCAACACCAAATATATCCCCGTGTCTGAAGAAATCAATGAACGTTTCCCATTGCATTTGAACAACGGACGCCTGCGTGACCAATGGCACGGCATGAGCCGCACCGGAACAGTAGGCCGTTTATTCAGCCATGTGGAAGAGCCACTGATATCGATGCATGCCGCAGACATGGCGCAGCGGGGCTTGAGCGACGGCGACATCGTGCAAGTTAGCAGTCGTCGCGGCAAGCTCGCCTTACGTGTGCAGGCAGCCGATGAAATGCGCGCCGGTCAAACATTTATCCCTATGCATTGGGGTAAGCAATTCATGAGCGGATTGGGGGTCAATGCACTGACTACCGATGCTTTTGATCCGATTTCAAAGCAGCCCGAATTTAAGCATGCCGCGGTACAGGTGGCCAAGCTTGAGTTGCCGTGGCAGACGGTGGCAATGCGCAAGGGTGATGCACTCAAGCGCATGGCGTTGTTGCAGCCGTTGCTGCTTAATTTTGATTATGCGGCAGTGGGCTTGTTTGGCCGCAATGAAGAGCTGGTGGTATTGCGTGCAGCCCATGCAGAGCCAGTATCTGCTGAGTTGCTGGCTGAAATTGATGTCATTCTTGGTCTCGATGACGCGGCTGAGGTGATGAGTTATCGCGATGCTAAACGTGGGATATCCAAGCGCGCGCTGATGGAGGAGGGCAAGTTGCTGGGCGTGCGTCTGACCGGTGAAACAGTTGCGCGTGACTGGCTGAAGGAAGTTATTGCGCAAGGCAGCGATGCGGAATCTCTGCGCCCGTGGTTATTTGCGCCGCTGAGCGCCCCGCCTGCCGGACAAACGCAGCGCGGCCGTATTGTGTGCAACTGCCTGGATGTATCAGAACAGGAAATCATGGCTGAATTCAAAAACGGGCTGGATTTGTCTGCGATACAGGCGATGCTGAAATGCGGGACTGAATGCGGTTCTTGTATGCCCGAGCTGAAGCGCTTGGTGGCACAGCCGCTTGCTGCGGGGTAGTTTATGTTATCCGTTTTATAATGAAGAACAAAAGGTATAGCCCCGTTGTATGCTGCTAGTCGTGAAGAACATCGGAAAGCCGTGTGCGGGAACTGGGGATTTACATTGGGGGTTGGCAGGGCTTTTGCGCAGCAAAAATTCGCAAAACTGCATGCATGGTTTGATGAGGGAGTCTTCGCAAGACTGTTCTCTACGCTACCCTTTGTTCACGTCCACTTCGTTCCAATAGTCGATAGCCAGCAAATTTTATCTGCGGCCTCCCTTCAATATCGCCTCGGCCTGCGCACCCAGATAAACATAGATGCCCAGCCCCACCAGCAGGCCGACTGCCGTCATCATCATCCATACTGCGGCAAGAATATTTCCGTCCTCGCCGCCAAGCGCGGCTTTGAACATCAGCAACAACGCCTCTATCGACACCGCAATCAAAATGGCCGCCATGAAGCGGGTGATGGTGCGCCGGGTGGAGCTGTGGCGGAAAATATCCTTGTGCATTAACACCTCTTCCTCAAGGATGGTTTTACCCAGATCGAACAGGGCGAGTGCCAGGGTCAAAAAGATGATCACCCCGAACGGTTTCATGTGCAGGTCTTCTTTGCTGCTGCCGATATGCAATAGGCTGAACATTTCCCCTCCGGCCGCATACAACAACACACCCGCCACCGCAAACAGGCCGGCAACGATTAGGCTGTAAACCGCCTTGAAGGCTGGCATAAAGCGCCGCCTTGCCAGATCACCCATTAAAAATTCGATGGCCTTGGTGAGGTCGATATCAAGCACGATATAGGCCGCCTCCTTGTTGCCCGGACGATAGCGTTTAACCGCAGCGCTAATGCACAACATGCCACCTTTGTTGGACAAATACGGCTCGGTCACCATCACGCTGTCGCTGTTTTTGGCCAGCAGATAATAGGGGCGTTCGCTGCGATTTTTACCCAGCCCGATAGCGTCATCCTTGCCGGGATGGAGTGAAGCAATATTGCTGCTGATCTGCACACCGTTTGCATCCAGGGTGTAGAGCAGCGCCATAAACGGGTAGTGTGTGGAAATGCTGTCAAAAGTCTCACGCAGGTTTTGATCGCTTTCCAGCAAGGAAGGCTCGGCAATGCCAGTGAGCATCGATGCAGTCAGCTCGTGCAATGCACTCTTGTATTCATGAAAGCGTT
>JBCKTZ010000032.1:0-17252 GCA_038925245.1 Gallionellaceae bacterium | reverse complement strand
CGATGTGAGCAACCCATCGGGCCGCTGCTGCCTGAAAGATTTCCCCCGCGCCGGCAAGGAAGAATAGTCACAACCAGGTGCAGATCTCGCCCTAATTATTTAAAAGAAAATAGAGCTGTTCCTGACATAACACATTGATTATATTGATATTAATTTTTGACGGTAAAGATGCACCCCCATTTAAATCAATGAGTTACAACTTAAGCCCGACAGTTTGTTAGCCCTGTTAAAACAATGCGTTAAATGCAATAAACCCCACCGCAACCGCCACACCAAACATCAACCCCACCCCAGCCATCAAGATTTGATTCCTGCGCTTCTGTTGTGCCAATAATTCTTGCATCAAGCTCTCGATTTTTGTACCTGAGTGATCACTCAATTTCTGGTGCAATAAGCGCGGCAATTGGGGTATCAGCGTGGCGTAGTTGGGAGCTTCGGCTTTGAGTGCCTTGATGAAACCGCGCCAGCCCACTTGCTCGCTCATCCAGCGTTCCAGCCAGGGTTTGGCGGTTTTCCACAGGTCGAGTTCGGGGTCGAGTTGCAGGCCTAGGCCTTCGATGTTGAGCAGGGTTTTTTGCAGTAGCACGAGTTGCGGCTGAATTTCGATGCCGAAGCGGCGCGAAGTTTGAAACAGGCGTAGCAACACGCGGCCGAAAGAAACTTCGCGCAGGGGACGGTCAAAGATGGGTTCGCATACCGAGCGGATGGCTGCTTCCAGTTCATCCACACGGGTATTTGCCGGTGCCCAGCCCGAGTCGATATGCACCTGAGCCACCCGTTTGTAGTCACGGCGAAAAAAAGCAAGGAAGTTTTGTGCGAGGTAATTTTTATCCACATCGGTGAGCGTGCCCATGATGCCGAAATCCAGCGCGATATAACGACCGTCTGCCGCCACCATGATGTTGCCGGGGTGCATGTCGGCGTGGAAAAATCCGTCGCGGAAGACTTGGGTGTAAAACACCTCCACGCCGCTGGAGGCCAGCTTGGTCAAGTCGATACCAGCTGCACGCAGCGCATCGGTCTGGCTGATGGGTATGCCTTTCATGCGTTCCATCACCATCACGGTGCTTGAGCACCAGTCCCAATACATTTCCGGAACCACCAGTAACGGTGAATTGGGAAAGTTGCGCCTGAGCTGGCTGGCGCTGGATGCTTCACGCATCAAGTCAAGCTCATCATGCAGATACTTGTTGAATTCGGCCACCACTAGGCGTGGTTTGAGACGCTTGCCATCCGCCCACCAACGCTCTAGCAGACCAGCGCCCACATCGAGCAGGGCGATATCGTGATTGATGACGGGCTCAATGCCGGGACGTAAAATTTTAACCGCAACCTCTCGTCCATCCGGCAATACGGCGAAATGTACTTGCGCCACTGAGGCACTGGCGATGGGGATAAGGTCGAAGCTTTTGAAGACCTCGAGTAATTTTTTGCCATACACCTGCTCGATCAGTGCAACGGCCTGGGCAGATGGAAACGGCGGCACCTGGTCTTGCAGTTTGGCCAGCTCTTCGGAAATATCCAAAGGCATCAAGTCGCGGCGGGTGGACAGCATCTGGCCGAATTTAACAAAAATCGGGCCCAGGCTTTCCAGCGCGAGACGCAAGCGCACGGCTCGCGGCGCAGAGGTGTTGCGGGTGAACAGAATCAGCTTGAGGGGAAACAGCAGCCAGCGTGTGCTTTTGTGCGCCAGAATAAATTCATCCAGACCAAAGCGCAAAACAACATAGATGATGGTGAGCAGGCGAAAAAAACGCAGCATGGATTATTTTGCTAGCCGGTTGATGCGCTGCTCCAGACGTTCAACATCGTCACGCAACACATCAACCTGCTGTACGAAGTGATTGATATGGGTGGATTTTGCCACAAGTGGGCGTTCTTCAGTCCAGTATTCTGCTAAAGCCTGGCTAAAACTGAGTGCGCTACCATGTATTTTCTGCTGTGTTGTTGCGGCAAGATGTACCAGCCGCTCTGCAGCAATATCACCGCTAACACGGCTGATATCCTCGGCAGCGTCCCAGCGCAGATGTTTGCTGAGGTAAAAAATCTCGGCCAGCAGCGCAGTATCTCCGCTGCTCTGGATTTGCCCAAAGGCAGTTTCATCCTTCAAAGTCAGACGCGGCAATAAACTGGCTGAAATAGTACAGACAGCATCTGGGCTGGCATCCGCAGCGACTTTGAGCACGGTGCCATCGGGCTGTATGGTGTAGGCAAAAGAAAACGGCGCAATATCAAATCGCGCCGTTTTACCCGCAAACTTTGCCAGCCGTTGCAACGCCCAGCCACTTTGGCCGAGCAGATGGTTCAGAGTAATGGCGGACAGCTGCAACATTAACTGACTTGCTGAATACCTGACAGCAACCAAACCGCCTTGCTATCTTTCAAGTCTTTCTGCACATGCCAGATTTCGTCGAAATTTTCGGCAGCACCTTTGTTTTCACTCAGTTGACCAGTCATACGCACGCTAGCAATCGCGTGGCCATTTTCATTTACCACTTCCAGCAAATCGGTGTTGATGCTGATCACTTCAGTGGTTTGGGTTGCAGTGCCACGTTCCTGGAATTGCATAGAGACCTCAGCAAACATTTCAGGTGTGGTGTATTCGCGCACATCGTTCACATCCTTGCGGTCATTGGCGGCCTGCAAGCGGATAAAGGACATTTTTGCACTACGCAAGAAGGCTTCTACCGGAAAATCAGCAGGGATATTACTATGCTGAGTCTCAGCCGGAATAGCAGCAGAGGAGCCCGCATATTGCTGTTGGGACTCAGGCTGGCCATAAGAAGGTGATGTGTGACCTGCATATTGCATCGTCGATTGCTGTTTTTTGCGGTACATGGCGATGCCGAACATGACCAAGGCAGCCAGTGCAACCATCATTAAGATGCTGCCCATTGCACCACCCAGCCCGCCGCCCATAAATAGCGAGGCCAAACCAGCGCCGATAGCCAAACCAGCTAAGGGGCCTAGCCATTTATTGCCAGCAGCAGGTGCAGCAGCGGGTGCTGGTGCTGCGGTTGGCGCTTTGGCTGCTTGTTGCGGCGCCATGGTGCGTTGTTTGCCGATGCTGCCGCCACCGCCCATCCGTTTGGCTTCAGCATGGGCAGCAAATAAGGTTAAGCTTGTTAAAGCAATGGTTAACAGCAACAAAAATTTCTTCATGTATTCCTCACGTGTTTGGTTAGTGCCAGGTAGGTAAGAGTATAGCAAAATCATCAGTCTATACAGGGATTGTTGCAGGATTTTAATGCGTATAAGTTTATACCGAATAAATTGGGGACAATTGGTGAAATTACTATAGTGCATCTCTATAAATGCCGTCGTCCCCGCGAAGGCGGGGATCCAGATGCTTGATTAGGCTGGATTCCCGCCTTCGCGGGAATGACAAAAGATAATAATGCTTAAAGCTTATACCCGCGATGCAATGCAACAATCCCCGCATTGAGATTGAAATACTCAACTCGCGACAAACCGGCGTCTTCCATCATTTTCTTCAATTCTTCCTGGCCGGGGTGCATGCGGATGGACTCGGCGAGATAGCGGTAACTTTCGCCATCCTTGGCGATGAATTCTCCAATTTTGGGCAACAGTTTGAAGGAATAGAAGTCATAAAGTTGTTCCAGCGGTTTCCATACTTTTGAAAACTCCAGCACCAGCAGTCGGCCTCCCGGCTTCAACACGCGGCGCATCTCGGCCAACGCAACATCCTTGTGTGTGACATTGCGCAGGCCGAAGGCGATGCTGACGCAATCGAAATAGTTGTCGGGGAAGGGCAGGTGTTCGGCATCACATTGTGCTGCGGGCATGGCGATGCCGTCGTCTATCATGCGGTCACGACCCACGCGCAGCATGGCGCTGTTGATGTCGGTGAGCCATACCTGGCCGGTACTGCCTACGCGTTTGGCAAATTTGCGCGACAGATCGGCCGAGCCGCCCGCTACATCTAGCACTTTTTCGCCGGCGCGCACTGCGCTGATCTGGATAGTGAAGTTTTTCCACACACGGTGCAGGCCGGCCGACATCAGGTCGTTCATGATGTCGTATTTGCTGGCCACAGAAGTAAAGACCTCGGCCACACGTTTGGCTTTGTCTTTTTCTTCGACTGTTTCGAAGCCGAAATGAGTAGTCTTGGACATCAGATATTTCCTTTTTTAGATTCCTTCCCCCTTTAAGGGGGAAGGGTAGGATGGGGGTAAAGTCCGTGGAACTTCAGCGTCTCTACCCCCACCGAGCGTAGCTGTTGCCGCTTTACCTGCTTGCAGGTTCTTGTCCTCTACGTAGCGACAGCGTAGTGGGGGAGCGGCTTACAGAAACGGCCTGCCCCTTGCGGGTACTAGCCCTCCCCCTGCATGGGGGAGGGGATTGATATTTTTTAGGTCAAACGAATTTTTTTAAGCAATGCAGTGGTCGAGCGCTCATGTAAAAATGGAATGCTATGCACGCTGCCACCCCAGCTTATGACTTCTTTTGCGCCGACAATTTTATCCGGCGTCCAGTCGCCGCCCTTGACCAGAATATCGGGCTTGCAGTTTAGAATTAAATTCAGCGGTGTATCTTCATCAAACAGTAGCACCAGGTCTACGGCTTCAAGTGCGGCCAACACGGCGAGGCGGTCATCCTGTTGATTGATTGGTCTGTCGTCACCCTTGTCTAAACGTTTAACCGATGCATCGCTATTCACACCCAGCACCATCGACGCACCCAGCGCGCGTGCCTGCGCCAGATAGCTTACATGGCCGCGATGCAGCACGTCAAAACAGCCGTTGGTAAATACCAGCGGGCGCGGCAGTTTGGCGACACGAAGAGCCAGCTCAGCAGCCGTACATATTTTATTTTCAAATGCGGGAGTGGAGTACACGTGCAAAGTTCAGTCTATATACTCGAAGAAATGCACGACCTTTTTGACACCGCTTGAGGTTCTGGCAACCTCAATTGCAACATCAGCTTCGGCACGGGTTACCAAGCCCATCAGGTAAACGATATCTCTTTCGGTCACAACCGTGACACGACCAGCCTTGAAAAATTCCTTGCCCGAGACATTCCGCAGTCTGAAATTGACACCGCCGGTGGTAATCGTATCGCTACTGCGTGTGGAGAAAGTTGTGAGTGGACCGATTTGCAATTCATTGAAGACTTCGGTTACGTTTTGTACCGTGCCTATGATGCGAGTGATATCCGTTTTGGCAGCGTCATCAGGCACCTGTCCAGTCACCAATACCTTGCGGTTATAGCTGTTGATATTGATATGCACCTTGTCCGCATATTTCTTTTTGATACGAGCAGCCGCTGTATCTCCGATGGAACTGTCTTCGATATAAGCCCCCTCGGTACGGCGATCAGAACCTTTGGTGAAAGTGGTGGCACAACCTTGCAATGCAAATGTGGCAGCCAGTATGAATAAGCCCAGATAAGGTTTCATTATTTCTTGTCTCCAAATAAAAGGTGGTCTATGCCATCGCAAATGCAATGCAAAGCCAACAGATGAACTTCTTGAATGCGAGCGGTGCTGTTGGTGGGTACGCAGATATGAATATCTCCATCTTTCAATATTTCGCCCATCTTGCCGCCATCACGACCGGTAAGCGCGATTACCCGCATATTACGCTCATGGGCAGCAGCGATGGCCGCTACAACGTTTACAGAGTTGCCGCTGGTAGAAATGGCCAGCAACACGTCGCCAGGTCTACCCAGTGCACTTACCTGCTTGGAGAAGATCTGGCTGTAATCATAGTCATTGGCAATCGACGTAAGCACTGAGCTATCGGTGGTCAACGCAATAGCGGCCAAACCGGGGCGCTCTATTTCAAAACGATTGATCAGTTCGGCAGCGAAATGCTG
This sequence comes from Gallionellaceae bacterium, assembly GCA_038925245.1. Classification (GTDB taxonomy): domain Bacteria; phylum Pseudomonadota; class Gammaproteobacteria; order Burkholderiales; family Gallionellaceae; genus 39-52-133. The sequence goes on along the minus strand of JBCKTZ010000032.1, from coordinate 11,414 downwards.
CGAATCCGCCGCCGAGCCACCATTGCCACAAGCTAAAATTTTCCCATCTTTCTTCAGACATGCGGCCATCGCTTGCGCTGTTTCGGCGATAGGCTGGGCAAGCACGTCTTTGCTCTGCTGCTTTACTTGTATGCTGTCTTCAAATTGTTTATGAATCCTTGTCATTAGAATTCCGGCAGTTAAGTCCATAGGTGCGAGGCTTTAATGATTAGAATGAAGGTGAATTTTAACTGAATAGACCAGTGATGTATGTTAATTCGTCGCAACGGTTAAACCTATAAAAAGCATTTGGCCACAGAGAACACAGAGATCACAGAGCAGAAACAATGAATTGTTCACTTGTTGTGACTCACTCAACAGGTGAACAGCTAAACCCTTTGAGTGCCACGCATTCTCTGTGTCCTCTGTGATCTCTGTGGCTTGAACTACCGTTTTTAGGTCAAACAGTAAATGCGTTTTTGATCCATTCAATCTGCTTGATATCGGTTGATTGCATCAATAGGGCATCGAAGCGGCAGGGAGGGATATGTTTCAAGTTGGACAAAAAATGCTGTGCGGTACGGATCAGCTTGGCCTGCTTGCGCCCATCGATACTGGCCGCTGCGCCGCCAAATGCTATAAAACTGCGCAGCCGTACCTCTGCAAAAACAAGGGTATCGCCATCCTGCAAAATGAGATCAATTTCACCAAAACGACAACGATAGTTTGTCTGCAGCAGCTTCAACCCCTGCTGTAGTAAATATTGTGCAGCTACTTGTTCGGCCAGCGCGCCGGAAGTGTTCATTGCGCTATTATTCTTGGCGCTGGCGCTGTGGGTGCGTTTTCGCTTGCAGCAGCTTTGCGTGCGGCAATTTCGGCTGCTTTTACGGCTGCTCGCTCTGCTTCAACTGCGGCTAGTGTTTCCGTCGTGAGAGCGCGACCGTATTTAAAAACTGCAGTTACGGCTTCACGCTGAAACAGATTTGAATCGGGGAAACGAATGCGTCCTGTTACACCGTCCAAGGGAAGTGATTTTTGCAATTTGTCATTCAGCATAGTTTGCAGCAGACGATATGCATCAATGCCGAAGGCATATAGTCGTTCCTTGTCTGTATCGAGTACAATTTTCGACCTGGGATAAATCATCACGGCCGGATGGTCTGGCTGTAGCAGCCAGGGCATATCAACAAAGCGTATGTCGTTGAGATCGTAATGGGTCAATGTGTCGGCATGAGTATTGTAGATTTGCGATGTTCCATAAACCGGCAAGCTGGGATTAAGGTAGGGCCGCATCAAGGCTGCCGACCTGTTATCTCCCGCGAGAAATGCAACGTTGTCGGGAGCAACAGGCAGCGGGCCAACGTGCTTGGGGGTCACGATTGATACTTCGCCGGATTCAGAGATCACGGTGACGGGCGGAGCTGGCACAGGCTCAACCAACCATGGCGCAGTAGGGAGATTAACCAGTACAGCAGTATCATTTCCCTCTTTATAAAGCACTTCAGCATTGATTTTGCCGCCCAGCTTTTTCCACTCATCGGCAAAGGCGAGAGCAAGCCGTTTGGATAGCACGGTGCCTGTATTGATAATGGTTGCATCACGTAAATTTGCAGCAAATGCTAATTGAGCAACCTGACGCGCTTCAGCTTCAGGAATCAGGCCAAAAAAATACAGCTTGTCAGATTCAGGCTTGGCGTCAGTCGTGTTAAGCGCCAGAGTAGGCACCGAGATTCCCCGATATCCGGCAAGCAATGTTACACCCGAGCGCGTTAGCGGCCCGGCTACTGCGACGGCACCATTAGCGATCGCTTGGCGATATATTTCAATTACGTCGAGGCTTTCATCTGTACTGCTATAGATGCGTATCGGGAAATTACGCGCCTGACGGCTGGCTGCGGTAACAAAGCCCTGTTGCACCGCATTGGCTGAAGGCGCAAAAGCAGCTGATTTGAGTGGCAAAATTAGAGCGATATGGGGTGCAAACTGGTCGGGACGTGGCAATGCCGGTGTGGCGGGAGGAAGCGCTGTCGTAACAATGGTGGTGGGAGCGATCAATGAAATGACAGGTTTACCGAGTACCTCAGGCTTGGCAGCGGGCGTAGTTGCAGCTACCGGGATAACGGGTGCGGGCTTATCTCGGGTAGCTGTTGCGCACGCGCTAACGTATAGTGTCGCTAATAACAAAAGCCAGAAGGAAATACGTTGCATAGCAGTCAAAAACTAAAGTTAGAGTGTGCATTATATGTAGTCGCCACGCCAATTGGAAATATGCGTGATATAAGCCTGCGCGCGCTGGATGTATTGAGCAGCGCCGACACCATCGCAGCCGAGGACACACGCAATTCTGCACACTTGCTCACCGGACACGGGATTACCGCCAAGAGACTACTCGCATTGCATCAGCACAATGAGCGCGGTGCAGCGGAGAAGGTGATTAGCCTGCTCGCAAAGGGTGAGTCTGTGGCCTTGATCACTGATGCCGGCACCCCGGCAGTAAGTGACCCGGGTGCGCTGGTGGTAGAGGCGGTACGCACCGCCGGTTATAGGGTGATCCCGATACCGGGTGCAAATGCAGCGGTAGCGGCCTTATCCGCTGCTGGATTGGCAGCACCGCATTTCCTGTTTTATGGTTTCTTGCCGAACAAATCGGCCGCACGCTGCAAGGAATTACAAACTCTGCTTGAGCATCCATATACCTTGGCGTTTTACGAAGCACCGCACCGAATACTCGAATGTGTAGAGGATTTACTTACCGTGTTTGGTGAGGAAAGAGAAATCGTGTTGGCAAGGGAAATTACCAAGCTGTTTGAAAATATCCACCGCTGCAAATTAAAGGATGCGTTGGCGTGGCTGCACAGCGATCCAAACAATCAGCGCGGCGAATTTGTGTTGCTGGTATCGGCCGCACCACCAAGAGTAGCGGGATTAAGCGCCGAAACAGAGCATGTGCTGAAAGTGTTATTGGGTGAGTTACCATTGAAACAGGCAGTACAAATTGCCGTGCAGATTACCGGTGTGGCTCGCAATGAATTGTATCAACGAGCGTTGTCTCTAAAAGTAACAGCATAAGCAGATTAGTAATTTGCACTTATCACTCTCTACTCATCCTGGCTCCCTGCCTCGGTCCGACACCCCGCAGGGGTTCTTGTCCTATGCGAAGCTGAGCGTAGTGTAAGAGGCGACTAGCCCTGTTTATCCATCCTGCGATATTGCACCGCCTCAGCGATATGTCCGGATAATATATTTTCACTGCCAGCCAGATCGGCTATGGTACGCGCCACTTTCAAGATACGATGATAAGCACGCGCAGACAAGTTAAGACGGGTGATGGCCTGTTGTAGCAGAGCGGCACCCGGTACATCCAAGACGCACAGCGCATCAATTTCACTCACGCTCAGCAGTGCATTGGGTTTGCCCTGTCGCAATAATGCACGCTGCCGTGCGGCTTCCACGCGCGCTTGAATCACGGCACTAAGTTCACCATCAGCCTGCTTGAGCAACGCATCGTGAGGCACAGCCGGAACCTCTATTTGGATATCGATGCGATCAAGCAAGGGACCGGAAATTTTACCGCGATATCGCGCAATCTTGTCCGGCGTGCAACGGCACTTGCCGTTGAAATGACCAAGATAACCGCACGGGCAAGGATTCATTGCTGCTACCAGCTGAAACTGCGCACGAAAATCTGCTCGCCGTGCTGCGCGTGAAATGGTGATGCGTCCGCTCTCCAACGGCTCACGCAACACTTCCAATACATGACGATCAAACTCCGGCAACTCGTCCAAAAACAAGATACCGTGCATTGCGATGGAAATTTCGCCCGGGCGCGGATTGCTGCCGCCGCCCACCAAGGCTACAGCAGAGGCAGTGTGATGCGGCGCGCGATAGGGACGTTGCTTCCACTTCGCCACATCGAAGGAGCCGCCCAACGATTGCATGGCAGCACTCTCCAGTGCTTCATCCTGTGTCATTTGCGGCAAGATGCCAGGAAGGCGCGCAGCGAGCATGGATTTACCGGTACCCGGGGGCCCACTCATCAGTATGCTGTGTCCGCCTGCAGCAGCCACTTCCAGCGCACGCTTGGATTGCCCCTGGCCTTTAACATCGCGCATGTCCAGGTAGCTCGGCGCTTGCGGTTGAGTATCAGGGATATAACGATTGATCGCTTCACGCCCGCATAAATGTGCGGCAACTTGCAGCAGCGATTTTGCCGCGTATACTGTTGCCTGTTCTACCAGCGCCGCTTCGGCTGCATTGGCTTCCGGCAACATGAATGCGCGACCACAGTTTGCCGCGTGATAGGTCATTGCTAATGCGCCGCGTATGGCGCGCAACTCGCCAGTAAGCGCTAACTCTCCGGCAAATTCATATTCGGCCAGCTTGTTTGAGGGAATTTGTCCAGATGCTGCGAGGATGCCAAGCGCAATGGGCAAATCAAAACGCCCGCTTTCCTTGGGCAGATCTGCGGGTGCCAGGTTAACGGTTATATGACGATGGGGAAATTCGAACTGACAATTCTGCAGCGCAGCACGCACGCGGTCTTTGCTCTCTTTCACCTCGGCTTCAGGCAAGCCGACAATGGTGAAGCTGGGCAAGCCGTTAGCGAGATGCACCTCTACGATGACCTGCGCGGCATCCATGCCGGAAAGCGCGCGGCTGTATAAAACCGCCAGGCTCATTTAAATAAATCACCCCGCCGCAAGTAGCGGGGTATGGTGTAGGGTGCGCCGTGCGCACCATGGTGCGTGTGACGCACCCTACCAAAATACGACACTAGCGGCGGGGAGAGCGAAGCGAGGGGCCTAAATCCGTAGCGATTAAAAGACGGGCTCATTTATTTGCGCGGTGCTTCGAGGGATGCAACCCGCGCTTCCAGTTCAGCCAGTTTCTCCTGGGTACGAGACAGCAACTGGGCCTGTACATCAAATTCTTCACGTGTCACCAAATCAAGTTTGGCAAAACCTTGCGCGAGCAGAGCGCGTGCATTTTTTTCAAAATCCTTAAGCGGGCTGTTGGCGACAGCATCAGAAAGTTTGGCGGCAATTTCATCCAGCGATTTAGGTGTAAACATTAAGATAATTCCATATAAGCAAGGAGCTTGCAGTGTAACAAACTTTGTTAACTTTAATCGATGCACCTGACAGATGCACCTGATCGGTGCCTGCTCGTGGCAAATCGCATGAAAACAGTGCATAGTTTGTGCGCCCCCCCCCATTCAAAGACTATTTAATATATTGTTTTAGCAGATAAAAAACATTCTGGCACAGAAGATGCTTTGTATTGCTCGTGGACAACTTTGTCCCGCTGTCAACTTAAAAAGGAAACATCATGCAAAAGACTAAACTCATGGTTGCTGTACTTGGCGCATTATGCGCGATGCCCGTTTTGGCGCAAGTGGCCCCAGTTACCCAGCATAAAGAAGGAATCCACGTTATTCCTGCAAGCGCATACACCATTACCAGTAACGTTGCCATCGTCAGTAATTACCTGTTCCGCGGTATCTCTCAGACTGGTGCTAATCCAGCTATGCAGGGTGGTTTTGACTTGGCCCATGCAAGCGGAGTTTATGTTGGTGTATGGGGCTCCAGCATCAGCTGGTTGAGCGATGCTGGCACCGCCACCAATGCAGGTGTTGAGATTGATACTTATGCCGGTTACAAAGGAACTGCCGGTCCGATTGGCTATGATGTTGGTTATTTGCGTTATAACTATCCTGGAACATATGGTGCCAATGTCAAAGCCGATACCGATGAAATCTACGGCGCGTTGACCTATTCCTTCCTGACCGCCAAGTACTCCTATGCTCTTGGCGATACCTTCGGTACCGCAAAAGCGGCAGGTACATATTATGCAGAATTGAACGCTAGCTATACAGTAGGTGAAACCGGTTATACATTGGGTGCGCATTACGGCAGACAGGAATTTCAGGGCGTCAACAAAGGCAGCTTGAGCTACTCCGATTACAAGCTGAATGTGAGCAAGGATTTCAGCGGTTATGTAGTTGGTCTGGCATATAGCGGCACCAACGCAGATGTAGGTGCTTACACTGTAAAAACAAAATATCTGGGTAAAAGCGCAGCAGTGCTCTCACTTAGCCGCGCATTCTAACCCCCTCACTAAACCTCCCCCGGGGAGACCTGCTTGCAGGTTCTTGTCCTCTACGTAGTGATAGCGTAGTGGGGGAGTGGACAAAGGGGAAAAGCATTAAAACCTTTTAGGAGAGCAATATGAAAATGGTTACCGCAATCATCAAGCCGTTCAAGCTTGACGAAGTTCGTGAAGCCCTTTCCGCCATTGGCGTACAGGGAATTACCGTAACGGAAGTCAAAGGCTTTGGCCGGCAAAAGGGGCACACCGAGTTATATCGTGGTGCGGAATACGTAGTGGATTTCTTGCCCAAGATCAAGCTTGAGGCTGCAATCAACTCAGACATGCTGGATCAGGTGCTTGAAGCCATCGAGAAGGCTGCACAAACCGGCAAAATCGGTGATGGCAAAATTTTCGTTACCAGCATCGAACAAGTCATCCGCATCCGCACCGGCGAGTCCGGCGTGGAAGCTTTATAAGGAGCCATGAAATGAAAAAACTATTTGTATTTTTCAGCCTGCTTGCCATGCTTACAGGCATGTCAGTGTCTGCTTTCGCAGTTGATGCGCCAGCGGCAACTGCAGCAGTTACTGAGCTCGTTGCCGCTGCACCAGCAGATGCCGCTCCAGCACCCGTGCCCAACAAAGGCGACACCGCGTTCATGATTGCATCAACCATTCTGGTTATCCTGATGACATTGCCCGGACTGGCCTTGTTCTACGGTGGTCTGGTACGCAGCAAAAACATGCTATCAGTGCTGACACAGGTGTTTGTGATCTTCTGTGTAATTTCTGTGCTGTGGGTCATCTATGGTTACAGCCTAGCGTTCACTGCAGGTGGAAGCATGAACAGCTTTATCGGCGGCTTCGACAAAGCGTTCCTCACAGGTGTCACACCTGACTCTGTCGTTGAAACATTCAGCAAAGGTGTGGTCATTCCTGAGTTGCTGTTCATGGTATTCCAGTTGACCTTCGCTGCGATCACCGTTGGCCTGATTGTCGGTGGCTTAGCTGAGCGTATCAAGTTCTCTGCATTGCTGATATTTGCTGTGTTATGGTTCACCTTCTCCTACCTGCCAATGGCACATATGGTTTGGTTCTGGGGCGGCCCATCTGCTTTTGCTGATCCTGCTGGCTTCATCTTTGGCAAGGGTGCACTCGACTTCGCCGGTGGCACTGTCGTGCATATCAACGCAGCCATGGCCGCACTGATGGGCGCGTTTGTTCTCGGCAAGCGTATCGGTTACGGCAAAGAAGCTTTGGCTCCGCACAGCCTGACCATGACCATGATAGGCGCAGCGCTGCTATGGGTAGGTTGGTTTGGTTTCAATGCAGGTTCCAACCTTGAGGCAAATGGCATCGCGGTATTGGCGCTGGTTAACACCGTCGTGGCAACTGCCGCAGCAGCAATGTCCTGGATGTTTGTAGAGTGGATGTTGCGTGGCAAACCCAGCTTGTTGGGTGTTGCTTCAGGTGCCGTAGCAGGTTTGGTTGCGGTTACGCCGGCTGCCGGATTCGTTGGCCCGATGGGCGCGATCGTGTTGGGGATGATCTCAGGCGTACTGTGCTTCTGGGGTGTTACAGGCCTGAAGAAAATGCTCGGCGTGGATGACTCGCTCGATGTATTCGGCATACATGGAGTAGGCGGTATTGTAGGTGCACTTGGTGTCGGCATCTTCGCAGCGCCAAGCCTCGGCGGCACCGGCGTATTCGACTACGCAGCAAACGCAGTAGGTGAGTATTCCATCATCGGCCAGGTTACCAGCCAGGCTTGGGGTGTGGGTACCACGATACTGTGGTCCGGCATCGTCAGCTTTGTGCTGTTCAAGTTGATTGATATGGTAATAGGCTTGCGTGTAAGCGAAGAAGCAGAACGCGAAGGTCTGGATACAACGACTCATGGCGAACGTGCTTACAATATGTAAATTGGTAATATGTAAGCTCGCAATATGTAATTCGTGAAGTTGCGTTAACCAACAAAAAGCGCCCCGGAATATCGGGGCGCTTTTTTATTTCAATTCAAACTGTACCAATTCAGAAAGTGCTAAAGGTTACACCTCTAAAAATCCAAACCCCGTCGCGATACTCCGTTACTCATGAAATTTCATCGCTTACATATCATACATATGCTGCGCGTTAAAATTTAATTCGTGTCTTGTTTCACTTAGGATTTTTAATTCTTAAAGGTGGCCTTATATTAAGTAGGAGCCCGGGCAAGACGCCCACAATCTACTAGAAGCGGTACATGATACCGGCTGAGATCGAAGAGTCGGCAGTCAGTTGTTCGCCATTAACGTATTGGTATAGCGGGAATCGTAGCAAGCCATATAACTGCGTGTCGGGGGTTAACGCATAACTAAAACCTGGTGTAATGGCCAAGCTCTTGCCACCGCTGCTCGCAGCGCCCGCTGGCGTCAATGCTGCGGAGGCGCCGGAATCCGTGCTGTTCCATTGTGCGTTGAGTTGCAACAGGCCGCTCAGCTTGTGGCTAAAGGCGTAGCGCGTGCCGCCGTCGAGGTTGATCTGGTTGCCGGGGCGGAATGTTGCGCTGGAATTGATAGGGCTTTGCAGCGTGCCTTGCGCGAACCAGTTCCAGTCGCTGCCAGGGGTAGACTGGTGCCAGAACGCACCCACGATCAGGTCGGTGCTGCCGTTGCCCGGTTGCAGGGCGGCTTCGCCGGGCAATTTACCTGTTTGTGCGAACGTAAAATCTTTTTTGCCGGTGTTCAGCTTCAGCCCGAACTTCACCCCCACGCCGGAACGGCTGGCTGCATCCAGCTCCCAGCGGTAACGTCCCGCCACCTTGATGTCGCCTAATGCGCTGGCATGGAAGCTTTCGTAGCCTGCCGATGTCGCGCCGATGTATGGCCCCAGATTGTGGTTGTGGTCGCGCATTACGTAGGGCAGATTCAGCATCGCGCCCCAATGTTCGTCATGCGTATAGTCCAGCGTGGCGGTCACCAGTTTATTGATGGTGCGCAGATTTTCCACTTCGTGCTCGGTGGTGTTCGCCACAATTTTGTCGCTGCCCGAGCGCAGCGTGCCGGCGCGGCTGTAACTGTAACGCAAGTCCGCCGTCCAGCCGGGATGGCTTGCGCCGTTTTCGCCCCAACTGGTGTTGATCGAGCAGGCAGTGCTGCTGCAACCGGCCTGCGCGCTGGCATAGCCGAGCAGGCCGATTAGTCCAACGCCGAGTGCAAAATATTTTTTTGTCATGGTATTTGTCATTGTTCCCTCATGTAGATACGACATTGTAGGGAGAGTGGGCGCGGCGCGGAATGTGGCAAATTGTCGCACCCCGCCTATGCTACCAAGCTATAACCAGCCGCTTATCGCAAGTTTTATCGCACTTAATGGATTTGCCAGTGGATTTGCTAGTTGCTTTACCAGTAGAATCGGCAGCCATGAAACTGTTTATTCCCGCTTCCCGCGCCAGCCTTGCCGTCCAGACCGGGCACAGCCATTTGCGCCGCCTGGTGTGGCTGCGCAGCATCTCCGTGGTGGCGCAGTGCGCCACGCTCGCGCTGGTGTACCGCTTCCTCGCGATGGAGCTGCAATGGCTGCCCATGCTCGCCTCCATCGCCGTGTTGGCCGTGCTGAACCTGTTCACCTGGTGGCGGTTGCGCGCCGCTTATCCGGTCTCCAGTCTGGAGTTGTTCGCACAGTTGTGCGCCGACGTGCTGGCGCTGTCGGTGTTGCTTTATTTCGGCGGCGGCTCCACCAACCCGTTCGTCTCGCTGTTCCTGTTGCCGCTGGTGATCGCTGCTGCAACATTACCGCATAGCTACACCTGGGCGATGACGGTGATTACCACTGGCTGTTACACCCTGCTAATGAAATTTTATGTGCCGCTGCCGTCAAGCAACAGCCACGGGCATATACAGCACACCATGCCGCCGGACGATGCCTTCAACATGCACGTCATCGGCATGTGGCTGGGCTTCGTCATCAGCGCGGTGGTGGTGGCGTATTTCGTGGTGAAAATGGCGCATGCGGTGCGCGAGCGCGACGGGACTTTGGCCCGCGTGCGCGAGGAAACACTGCGCAACGAACGCATCGTGGCGCTCGGTATGCAGGCTGCCGGAGCCGCGCACGAACTCGGCACGCCGCTGTCCACCCTGGCAGTGGTGATCGGCGAACTGAAACGCGACCAGGCCGTGCTGCCGGGATGGCGCGACAATCTCGACATCCTCGACGGCCAGGTGCGCGCCTGCAAACGCATTCTCGACAAGCTGCTGGCCAACGCGCAGGATACCGAGCAATACGCCGCACAACCGCTGGAAAATTTTCTCGCCGCTACACTGGATGAATGGCAGATACTGCGTCCCGCCGTGCGTTGCCATTATCAGGCAAGTGGTGCACAGCCCGTGCCACAGTTGTACATGGACGCGGCGCTGCGCGCCGCATTGCTGAATCTGCTCAACAACGCCGCCGATGCCTCGCCGGATGAAATCAACATCGAGGCGCATTGGGACGCCGACAACATCATCCTGAAAATCCACGACCACGGCCCGGGACTCACGCCGCAAGCCGCCGCCCGCGCCGGTTCGGCGTTCTTCACCACCAAGCAACAAGGACGCGGGCTGGGGCTGTTCCTCGCCAACGCCACCGTGGAACGCATGGGCGGCAAGGTGCGCCTGTTCAACCGCGCAGGCGGCGGCGCGACCACCGAAGTCACCCTGCCGTTGCAGTCGCATATAGTATGAACACGTCCCCCAACGAACAAGCATCGCTACTACTGGTGGACGACGACACCACCTTCTGCCAAGTGCTTGCCCGCGCTCTGGAAAAGCGCGGCTTCGCAGTGACCGTGGCATACAGTGTGGAACAGGCGCTGCCGTTGGCGCGCGCCTATCCGCCGGAATATGCCGTGGTGGATTTGAAGATGGACGGCGCATCCGGGCTGACGCTGGTGCATGCCCTGCACGAACTCGATGCTGCAACGCGCATCGTGGTGCTGACCGGCTACGCAAGCATCGCCACGGCGGTGGAGGCTATCAAGCTCGGCGCGACACAATATCTTTCCAAACCGGCAAACGCCGACGAAATTGTGGCAGCATTCGGCCATCTCGCCAGCACAGACACTCTGCTCAAGGCACTGCCATCTTCGGTAGAACGACTGGAGTGGGAGCATATTCAGCGTGTGTTGCAGGAACATCAAGGCAACATCTCGGCCACCGCGCGCGCGCTCAACATGCACCGCCGCACCCTGCAACGCAAGCTAGCGAAGCGCCCAGTCACGGGAAACTAACAAGCTCATCCTTAGATCAATGGGTGTTAGACTCGATTTGTTTGCGTTACATTCGATGTCGCCCTAGAAAAAATCATTTGAATACGACCGTTTTATTG
>JBCKTZ010000031.1:0-17457 GCA_038925245.1 Gallionellaceae bacterium | reverse complement strand
GATATTATTTTCACCTAGACGCTGGCGTATCGCATCCTGAACTTGCCCGACCACCTCGCGACGGTTTCCCCGTGCCATTTTGGTTGCCTTGGACAGCACGCTATATCGATTGGGATGCAGATATTTGAAACTGAGATCCTGCAGTTCATGAAAGATATCATTAAGCCCCAGCCGATTGGCAATAGGAGCGTAAATTTCCATGGTTTCCCTGGCGATGCGGGCGCTTTTTTCGCGCGATACAGAACCTAGTGTGCGCATATTGTGCAAGCGGTCAGCGAGCTTGATCAGGATCACGCGCACATCGCGCGCCATCGCCATTAGCATTTTGCGAAAATTCTCCGCCTGAGCATCCGCAACAGAAGCAAACTGCAGCTTGTCCAGCTTGCTCAGACCCTCGACAATATCGCCAACAGGCTTGCCAAACTGTGCCGAGATATCTGCAACAGTAATGTCGGTGTCTTCGACCACGTCATGCAGCAAAGCGGCAATGATGGCCTGGGTATCGAGGTGCAGAGAAGTGATAATGCGCGCCACCGCGATGGGGTGGGTAACATAGGCCTCGCCAGATTGGCGAAGTTGCCCGTGATGGGCGGTTTTGCTTAGCTCGACAGCACGCTGGATGTTTTCTACATCCTCCGGTTTCAGATAGGCTGAAACTTCCTGTAGAAGCTCTTCAACATCAGACATGTGTTAAACCTAAAAACGGCTTTGTCCGCAGATTACGCAGATTCACGCAGATTAAACAAACGGTTATATGCATTACCACAGTCACCCAATTGGTGAACATGATTGCTGTTGTATCTGCTTGATAATCAATCTAATCTGTTTAATCTGCGGATCGAACTGCTTTTTCTAGAATTAAACAAAAGCATCAATAAGCCATCAAGCCATGCCGCGATTCAAAATTTCCAGCCCGACTTTGCCTTCGCTGATTTCGCGCAATGCGATCACGGTAGGTTTGTCATTGCTTTCGGCAACCATATAACCTGCACCATTGGCAATCTGACGAGCGCGATAAGCCGCTGCCAGAGTCAGTTCGAAGCGGTTTGGAATGTGTTTCATGCAATCTTCAACGGTAATACGGGCCATGATTATTACTCCTGCTTTTGTAATTGATTGATTAAATTTGCTTGGCGTGCAAGCTGGCGCTCGCGCCGCAGTCCTGTGGCAACGACGACGGCATTAAGCTGCTGTAGCGCATCGTCCAGTATGTCATTGATAATAACATAGTCGAACTCGGCAACGTGTGCGATGTCTTCCTGGGCTGATTGCAGGCGTTTGGCGATTACTTCGGCGCTATCTTGCTTGCGCCCTGTCAGGCGCGTTGCCAGGGCCTGCAGGGAGGGGGGCAAAATAAAGATGGAAATGCAGTCGGGGAACTTGTTGCGTACCTGCGCTGCACCCTGCCAGTCGATTTCCAGCAGAATATCGCGACCATCGTGCATTTCTTTGCTGATCCAGGATTGGGAGGTGCCATATAAGTTGTCGTACACCTCGGCGCTTTCAACAAAATCACCATGCTTGGCCATGGCCAAAAATCCATCACGGGTAACAAAGTGATAATCCTTGCCGTCCACTTCACCGGGACGGGCCGGTCGCGAGGTGTAGGATACCGACAGGTCTATACGCTTGTTAATGCCCAGCAGTGCATTGACCAAGCTGGTTTTGCCAGCACCCGAAGGCGCGCTTACAACAAATAAATTCCCACTCATTATTTTTTACTCCAGATTTTGAATTTGCTCGCGCATTTGTTCGATTAGAATTTTCATTTCCATAGAGGCGCGCGACACCTCGGCATCCACTGATTTTGAGCCCAGCGTATTTGCCTCCCGATGCAGTTCCTGCATCAGAAAATCCAGGCGCTTGCCCACACTGCCGCCCTTTTCCAGTACCCGCTCCATTTCGGCCAAGTGAGTATGCAAGCGCGACAGTTCTTCGTCTACATCAATCTTGCTGGCGAACAACGCTACCTCCTGATGCACGCGCTCATCGTCATGATTTCCCAATGCTTCAAGCAGGCGGGTACGCAATTTTGCTTCATAAGCCTTGATAGCTGCTGGTATGCGCGGGCCAATGTTTACACGTAGTGCATTGATTTGCTCGACACGCTGCAACAGAAAATTTTTCAGTTTTTCACCTTCGCGTGCCCGCGTGGCGTTGAACTCGAGCAAGGCTTGCTGCAGCAATTGCAAAACGAAGTCATGCAGCTTATCCCCGGACAGTGCATTGTTCTGCAATGACCCATTCCAATGTAAAACTTCGGCAACGCTGAGTTCGCGGGCTGTCGGCAAGACCTCTCGAACTTTAGCGCTCCATAGGGCCAGTTGTTGCAACAATGGCTCATTGATGTGTGCACTCATGCGGGTCGGGGTGCGTCCAGTCAAGCTTACACGACACTCTACTTTGCCTCGGGTCACACGTGCAGAAATTGTTTCGCGAAAAACGGCTTCCAATAAACGGATTTCATCCGGCAGTCGAAGTTGCAGATCCAGGTAACGATGATTGACCGAACGCATCTCCAACGCAATCGAACAGGCATCCAGCTCAATGGTAGCCGCAGAAAAACCGGTCATGCTGTAAATCATTGCGCGTCCTCGAATAACTGCTGAATAATAATTAACTAGGCTGAATGGCCTACATTATATTACGATTACATTAATGTCCCACCTCGATAGCGTTTTTAGCATATCTTCAGAATTTTAATCAAAACATGAATTTTTCCATTTACCAGTCCAGCCATCAGGGGGGACGAAAATATAATCAGGACTGTGTACCCATGTCTACATCGACCGGGCTTTGTTGCTGATCTTGGCGGATGGTATGGGCGGCCACTCACATGGCGAGCTTGCCGCCAAAATTACCATCAAAACATATCTGCATGCTTTTTCCGAGGAGGCAAAGTCCGGGGTGCAGGAGCCTGAAGAGTTTTTGAGCAGAGTGATGCACAAGGCGCATGAAAACATCATCCAGTTTGCTCAAGATCAAAAACTGCTGGGCAATCCAGGTACTACCTGTGTTGCGGCATTGATACAGGATGGCAAGGTGTGCTGGGCGCATGCCGGAGATTCACGCGTGTATTTGTTGCGCAACCACAGGGTGGCAGCCGTAACACATGATCATTCCATCGTGCAACAATGGGCAGACTTGGGTATTATTAGTGAAGAACAAATGAAAACTCATCCAGCCGTCACACAATTACCAATTGTTTAGGCGGCGAAGGTGCTTCGTTTTTTGTTGAATCCGAGCCCTCTAAAGATTTGCAGCAAGGTGATGTAGTGCTGCTTTGCAGCGATGGCCTGTGGGGCCCGTTGAGTCCGACTGATATCAGTAAATCGTTAATGGTCAAGCCGTTGCCGGAGGCGTTGGAGCAATTGATGGATGTGGCTTTGTACCGTGAGGGCGCACATGCCGACAATACGACAGCAGTGGTGGTGCGCTGGGGTACTGCTGAAGCAGCGCATGACGAGGTGGATATGGTTTTTGAAGTGCTTTATCCCTGCGAGTAATATTTCCTTTGTACAATCTTCTCAGAATATGAAAAAATTAGTGATCGCCTCCAATAACCCCGGCAAGCTGCGCGAATTCCAGGCCATGCTTGCACCGCTTGGCATCGAGGTGCTGACCCAGGAGCAGCTTGGTATTGCCGAAGCCGAAGAACCGCACTGCACCTTTATCGAAAATGCCATCGCCAAGGCGCGCCATGTCAGTCTGGCAAGCGGCTTGCCAGCGTTGGCGGATGATTCAGGCATTTGTGTCGCCGCACTTGGCGGCGCACCCGGTGTGTACTCCGCCCGTTATGCAGGCGACAATCCGAAATCAGATACACGCAACAATGAAAAACTTCTGCAAGCCATGCAGGGCGTGGCAGATAGGCGGGCGCACTATTACTGTGTGCTGGTGCTGGTACATCAGTTTGATGATCCGCAACCGTTGATTGCCGAAGGTGAGTGGCATGGAGAAATCGCGCAAGCAGAACGCGGTGTAGGCGGCTTTGGTTATGATCCCTTATTCTGGTTGCCGCAGCTTGGCAAGATGAGTGCAGAACTGAAGTCGGAGCAAAAAGCCAACATCAGTCATCGTGCCCAGGCATTGAAAATTTTGCTGAACCGTATAAGCGTAACGAATTAAACATTGCCAGAAGCCTCCTGCACCACGCTCTGCTTCGCATAGGACAAGAACCCCTGCGGGGAGTTGTGCTTAGACTTGTTGTTTACGCAACTCATTGATTATATTAAATATTTTATTTATGCAAGAGTGCCCTTGTAGGAGCGGCTGTTAGCCGCGATTTATTTCGGTTTCGCGGCTAACAGCCGCTCCTACAAGTAGCCTGTGCGTCATACGCACCATGGTGCGCACGGCGCACCCTACATATTATCCTTACATCTGTAAGACAATTCAACCCATCAGCTATCGTGAGTTGATACAATTCTGCCAATGACAACACAACTTTTACATCCTGTCGGTCTGAAGTCGCAGGCCGTCAATTTTAAGGCCTTGCCGCCACTTTCCCTGTACATCCACATTCCCTGGTGCGTGCGCAAATGCCCTTACTGCGATTTCAATTCGCATGAGGCGCGTGGTGATGCGCCAGAGGCAGCCTATGTCGATGCCTTGATACGTGATCTGGAGATGTCGCTGCCGTTGATTTGGGGGCGTAAGGTGACCACCGTGTTTATCGGTGGCGGCACGCCCAGCCTATTTTCTGCGCAGGCAATCGACAAAATTCTAAGCAATGTGCGCATGTTGTTGCCCTTGGATGTGAATGCGGAAATCACGCTGGAAGCTAATCCAGGCACAGTGGAGGCGGAGAAATTCAAAGGCTTTCGTGATGCCGGTGTAAATCGCTTGTCCCTAGGTATACAAAGTTTTAACGAGTCGCATCTGCTTGCGCTGGGGCGCGTACATAACTCGGATGAAGCGCGACGTGCAGTCGAAATTGCGCAAAATAATTTTGACAATATCAATCTCGATTTGATGTATGCCTTGCCGCAACAAACATTGGCCCAGGCCGAGCAGGATGTGCGCACGGCGCTTGCATACTCGCCACAACATCTGTCTTTCTACCACCTGACGCTGGAGCCGAATACGCTGTTCCATCGCTATCCACCCTCCTTGCCGGATGATGATGCTAGCAGTGATATGCAACAGCACATCGAAAAATTGCTGGCAGAGCATGGCTACCAGCATTATGAAACTTCCGCCTTCGCGCAGCCCAAAAAACAGTCGCGCCACAATTTGAACTATTGGCAGTTTGGCGACTATCTCGGCATTGGTGCGGGTGCGCACAGCAAAATAAGTTCACGTGACAAGGTGATCAGGCAAGCACGCTATAAACAGCCGCAAGCCTATATGGAACAGGTGCAGCAGGGCGACTCTGTTCAAACCGAGCAGACGCTGACGCGTGATGACCTGAGTTTCGAATTCATGATGAATGCACTGCGTTTGAATGAAGGTTTTGCTACGGAGTTATTCAGCGAGCGCACCAGCCTGCCTATGTTGCTAATACGCAGCGAGTTGGAACAGGCTGAGCAACGCGGACTATTGCAGCGTGATTTGCAGCGCATTGCGCCGACCGAGCTGGGTAGACGATTCCTGAATGATCTGCTGGAAGTATTTTTGAAGGAAAAAAAGGGCGCGTTCTAAGCGCCCTGGCAGGAACCCAAATAATCCCACGCCTCGTCATTCCCGCGCAGGCGGGAATGACGAGGCGTGGGACAATCTGGGTTAATGCAAGCTCAGCATCGGTTTAAATCCCAATCTGGATTGGAGTTCCAGCGCGGATTCGCGGGCACTGTCTGCGGTGGAGTAGGGGCCGATACGAACTGTTACCATGCTGTTTTTGTGTGACACGCTCAGTTGCTTGCCGTCCTCACCAAGTTTGGCACGCATGCTGTTCAAAAATTCTTCAGCGCCGCGTTGCGAGCTGAATGCAGCAAGCTGCAGGTAAACCTTGCCTGCCGCTTTAGGCGTATCAATAGGCAAAGTTGTAGGCATCTCGCTAGGCAAAGGCGAGACCTGTATCGGATCATTGTAGATGGGCGAGTTAGCCGCAGGCGCTGCGTTATCTGCGTTCAAGCTTTCCACTTCCACCATTCCCTGTCCGCTGCCGATAATGCCGATCTTACTTGCTGCGGTGTAGGAAAGATCAATAATCCGCTCATGCAGAAATGGACCGCGGTCATTGACCCGCACGATGATCGATTTGTTGTTTTGCAGATTGGTCACTCTTGCATAACTGGGGATGGGCAGCGTGGTATGGGCGGCAGTCATGCTGTACATGTCATAGATCTCGCCATTGGAAGTGCGCTGACCGTGAAACTTTTTTCCGTACCAGGAAGCTACGCCGCGTTTTTTGTAACTGCCAATGGCAGTGAGAGGGGTATAGTTTTTTCCCAGTACGGTATAGGGGCGATTTGCATAGCGATGCAAGGGCTCTGCACGGGGAACCGCATCGGGAATACTCGCATGATTGGCGGGAATATTCTCGCCGGGGCCATCACCTGGAAGGTAAGAGCCGCTGCCGGTTTGAACGGGTGCGAGCGTGGGACCATTGCCGTTGCGATCGGCGCTTTTTTCCTCAAGCGGTGCGCGATTGACGCGGATTTCTGCAGCGGCATCGGGAGTGGCCGGATCAGGTCTTGGCACATTGCCACGGCAAGCTGCAAGGGTGATGGACATCAATAACAATAAAACTATTCGCTTGCTCATTTGCCTACCTCCTGGTGCCACTAGTGTCGTGTAACAGTTTATAACTGCGGATAAATTTTGGTAGGGTGGATAAGCGCAATGCGCGCATCCACCATGCGTTCGGTGGATGCGCGCATTGCGCTTATCCACCCTACCAATGCTCAAGCAATTCTATCCGTCATTTGATGTGTTACATGGTACTAGCTTTGCACCAATGTTTTGTGTGAATGAATGCTCATCAGCATACCGAGTCCGAGAGCCAAGGTAAGCATGGACGTTCCGCCATAACTGACCAGTGGCAAGGGAACGCCAACTACAGGCAGTATGCCGGTGACCATGCCTATATTGACAAAGGCATAGGTGAAAAAAGTCAGGGTGATCGAGCCTGCCATTAATCTGGTGAAATAGGTTGAAGCGTTGGCGGT
This sequence comes from Gallionellaceae bacterium, assembly GCA_038925245.1. Lineage (GTDB taxonomy): Bacteria > Pseudomonadota > Gammaproteobacteria > Burkholderiales > Gallionellaceae > 39-52-133. Next base: position 10,345 of record JBCKTZ010000031.1, on the reverse strand, counting down.
GATGATGAAGCCGCGCCACATAATGAACAGGTAGATAGCAAGCAGGATCAGGTTGCCGAGTAGGCCGAACTCTTCCGAGTTAACTGCAAAAATAAAGTCAGTGGTAGGCTCCGGTAAAAACTCCAACTGGGTCTGTGTGCCCTGCATATAGCCTTTGCCCAATAGGCCTCCCGAGCCTACGGCTATCATGCCCTGAATGGTATGATAGCCCTTGCCCAGCGGGTCTTGTGAGGGGTCAAGTAGCATCAATATACGCTGGCGCTGGTATTCATGCAGTGCATGCCAGACAAACGGCGCGCTTGCCAATGCAGACAACCCCAAACCAAGGATCACGCGCCAGCTGAGGCCGGCAAGGAACAGTACGTAGAAGCCGCTTGCGCCTATCAGCAAGGCGGTTCCAAGATCAGGCTGGCGTAAAATCAGCGCAAACGGGACTGCCAGTATCAACGCAGCGACTAAGTAATTTTTAAGGGCCAGAGTGGCTTCATGACGCTCAAAATACCAGGCCATCATCAGCGGTACAGCAATCTTCATCAGTTCGGAAGGTTGTATGGTGGCCACTCCCAGGTTCAGCCAGCGCCGCGCGCCATTTTGGATTTCGCCGAACAGCGCAACACCGATCAGCAACATCATACCCAGGATATAAATCGGCACAGCACTGCGTATCAGGTAATGCAAGGGCATATTGGCCACCAGCCAGAGTGCTGCTAAGGCCACCAAAATATTCACAAATTGCCCCAACATCCGATCCATGCTGCCACCGCTTGCGCTGTATATCAGCACCAGGCTCACCAACATCAATGCCGCCAAACCAGAAATCAGCAGGGGGTCAAGATGCGCCGTGAAACGTCGTTGTAGTTGCTTAATCATGCGCTGCCTCCAGTTTGGTTTTTATGGGCGGCGCAGTATGCGGTACTTTGCCCAGCAGGTAGTAATCAATCACTTTGCGCGCGATGGGTGCAGCAACAGAGCCACCGGTACCGGTATTTTCGGCCAGCACAGCTAGGGCGATACGCGGTTTGTCCGCGGGTGCGAAGCCAATGAACCAGGCATGGTCGCGATGCCGTTCATCCACATTCTTTGCAACGTACTTTTCGCCTTGCTTGATGCCAACCACCTGCGAAGTGCCGGTTTTGCCTGCAAATGAATAGCCGGCTCCCGAGCCTGCAATGGCTGCGGTGCCGCCAGGTAATGTCACTGCGACCATTGCTCGTTTTACCAGTTCCAGATGTTCAGGCTTGATCTGAAGTTGAATATCGATTGGTGCTTCATGTGTCTTAGAAGGATAGGCAGTCTTGAGCGGCGCATGCTTGACCAGATGCGGGCGATAACCGATGCCATCGTTAGCCAGCACGGCGGTTGCATAAGCAAGCTGCAGAGGCGTGACCAGACTATAACCCTGTCCTATACCGACAGACACCGTATCACCAGGATACCAAGGTTGATTGTAACGTTTGCGTTTCCAAGCAGTCGAGGGCACTAAACCAGGAGATTCACCATCCATATCCAGACCTGTCTTTTTGCCAAAGCCAAACTTAACGAGATAATCATGCATGCCGTCTACGCCCAAGTCGATGGCAAGACCGTAATAATAAATGTCGCACGAAATGACGATAGACTTGAACATGTCCACACGGCCATGCCCGCCTACTTTCCAGTCGCGGAATTGATGCCGGCTGCCCGGTAGGGTGAAATAGCCAGGATCGTTAATCGAGTAAGCCGGTGTCCGTTTGTTGGCATCCAGCCCAGCGAGTGCCATAAAGGGTTTTATGGTGGAGCCGGGAGGATACTGACCGCGCAGCGCTCTGTTATACAAGGGAGTATCTAGAGAATTATTCAAGGCATCCCAAGTCTCAGTGTCGATACCGTCGACAAATAGATTGGGGTCATAACCCGGTTTGCTGACAAAAGCCAATATTTCACCGTTGGTCGGATCAATAGCCACCAAGGCACCACGTAAATTTCCGAAGGCAAGCTCGGCAATTTCCTGCAATTTGACATCTATCGTCAATGTCAGGGTATTGCCGGGCTGGGGGGGAGTTCTTGATAAAACGCGCACACCGCGCCCTGCAGCGTCCACTTCGACTTGTTCAAAACCGGTGGTGCCATGTAACTCCGATTCATAGCTTTGCTCAATACCGATCTTGCCTATGTAGTCGGAACCGCGATAATTTTCTGCAAGATTTGCTTTTTCCAGCATGGCAAAATCTTTGTCGTTAATGCGTCCAACATAACCAATAAGATGGGCAGTCTTGTCACGGTATGGATATTCACGGAATAGGCGCGCCTTGATCTCCACGCCCGGAAAACGAAAGCGCTGCGAAGCAAAAAGTGCCACTTCAGCATCGTTCAACCTGTAGCGAATAGGATAACTGTTGGAGGTCTGCGATTCAGTCCGTATTTTTTTGAAGCGTTTTCGATCCTTGGCCGTGATATTTACCAGTGTTGCGAGAGAGTCTATGGTGGCTTCCAGGTTAACCACTTTGGCAGGGGAAATTTCCAGGGTGTAACCGGAGTAGTTTTGTGCCAGTACGACTCCGTTGCGATCCTGAATCAAGCCGCGGTTAGGCACGATGGGAACAACAGAGATACGGTTTTTGTCTGCCAGTGTGGTGAAATCGCTGTGGCGAATGATCTGTAAATAGACAAGACGCGCCACCAGAATAGATGCCAGCACCACTACAAAAATAAGACTAAGCGTTAAGCGTAAACGAAAAAAGTAAATCTCGCGCTGATGATTTTTTAGCTCTTTGTAATGCTTCATAATCCGTCAGGGTAATGCATCATAACTCGTTGGGATCACTGCGCGAACGGCGCATGGTTTGCAGCAGAATAGACATGGGGATCCACAACAATGCCGAAGTCAGGGTACCCAGGAAGAACTCCCAGGACAAGCTTCCTCGTGTCAGCCAATGTACTGAGGCGAAAACCGCATAACTGATCAGTAGCAGGGGAAAAACCTGCAGGGGTTGTTCGCGCACATCGAGCATCTGAATGCGTCGATGCAGCAGAATGCCGCCAAACGCCAGCACCGAATAAGACAGGGCATGCTGGCCGAATATACTGGAGTCGGCTACGTCAGCCAATATACCTACCGCAAATGCGATACCGATACCAATGCGATGGGGTTTGTGGGTGCACCAGTAGAGCAGAACCAGTGCCGCAAAATCAGGGCGCAGTGCGAGCCACAATCCTTGCCAGGGTAGCCAGTTAAGCAGCAGAGCGACAAACATGCTCAAGGCAATAAAAGTGCTGCTGGCGGGTAGCAGAAACTCCTGATCTTTTGAATATTGATCGCTCACTGCGTGCTCCGTTTTGATTGTTTGCTTTTTGTTGCTGTTGCTTGCATTTCTGCGGTTGGCAATTCCGGCAGCTTGTGCATGCCGGAGATGATCATCAGTTGCCGCTGTTGATCTACACCGGCGAGAGGCGCGCACAAAATTTTTGCAAACGGAGAAGCCGGGCCGCGTTCGATCTTGATTACTTTTGCAACAAGCAGGCTTGGCGGATAGGTACCATCTATACCCGAGGTTACTAATACATCACCGACCTGTATGTCAGCGCTGATTGGCATATAACGCAGCTCCAGGTTACTGATATTCCCAGAGCCGAATACAACCGCACGCAGGCCGGTGCGCAACACTTGTATCGGCACCGCATGATCCTTGTCCGTAATCAGCGTAACTTCACTCAGCCATGGATAAACCCGGGTGACCTGCCCAACAACGCCCGTTTCGTCCATCACCACCTGCCCCGTAACGACATTTTTTTGTGATCCCTTGTCCACATACACTTTGCGTTTGAAGATGTCGCGTTCGAGATACGCAATTTCGGCCATCTGCATCGGAAATTCGGCGTGTTGAGACACATCATGCAATTTGCGCAGTTGTGAATTTTCAGCCTGTAGAATTTGTAGTTGCAGCAACTGTGTTGCATATACAGATTGCTGCTGGCGCAGTTGCATATTTTCGCGAGCCAGATTTCCCTGAGTGTCCAGATATCCGCTGAGTTGATCCCACAACATGCCGGGTCCGATTGTCAGTGTGGTGGCGAGGCGCTGCAAGGGCTGGACTGGAAGCGCAAGAATATTGCGTATGGACTCGAGATGTCTGTAGCGCACATCCATAAACAGCAGCAACAGCGACAGCAGCGCGAAAAATAATAATCGAACTACAGGACTGGGACCGCGATTAAAGACACGGAATGTTTGTGTGCTATCCATGGCTCAGGAATAACCATGCCGGTACAACCTTGACTTGCATAATCTGAGCAGGCCTAGCACCTCCTACACTACGCTCTGCTTCGCATAGGACAAGAACCCCTGCGGGGTGTCGGATCTGGACGTGCGAGTAACATAACATGTTGATTATATTTAATATTTTATTAGTGGTAGCGTTAATTTTAATCGCTTTCGGGTAAAACCCCCGCCCCTAGTGTCGTATTTTGGTAGGGTGCGCATGGCGCACCCTACCAAAATACCCAGCTGCTTGCGGCGGGGTGCTTTATTTTTTTAAATAAAGTAAGTTGTGAGTTACGTCCGACACCCCGCAGGGGTTCTTGTCCTAAGCGTAGCGTAGGAGACTACTAGTCTGTAACGAAGAGACTGTTGTATTTGTCCAGTCGATCCAGCGCCATGCCTGTTCCGCGAACCACACAGGTCAGGGGATCGTCGGCGATGATCACCGGCAGGCCGGTTTCTTCCATCAGCAGGCGGTCGATGTCGCGTAGCAATGCGCCACCGCCGGTCAGTACCATGCCCTTGCTGACAATGTCGGCGCCCAATTCGGGTGGTGTTTGTTCCAATGCGGTTTTAACCGCGCTGACAATGCTGTTGAGCGGGTCGGTAAGTGCTTCCAGAATCTCGTTGCTGGAAATGGTGAAGCTGCGCGGCACACCTTCCGCCAGATTACGACCCTTGACTTCCATGTCGCGGACTTCGCTGCCGGGGAAGGCAGAGCCGATTTCCTTTTTGATGTTTTCCGCCGTTGTTTCGCCGATGAGCATGCCGTAATTGCGGCGGATGTAGTTGATGATGGCCTCGTCAAATTTGTCGCCACCCACCCGCACCGAGCCGGAATACACCGTGCCACCCAATGACAGCACGCCCACCTCGGTGGTGCCGCCACCGATGTCGACCACCATCGAGCCGGTTGCCTCTTCGACCGGCAGGCCGGCGCCAATCGCTGCTGCCATCGGCTCCTCGATCAATTCAACACGGCGTGCACCGGCAGCGTAAGCCGCTTCGCGTATCGCACGGCGTTCAACCTGGGTAGAGCCGCAGGGGACGCAAATGACAATGCGCGGGCTGGGGGTGAAGATACTGGATTTATGCACGCGGCGGATAAACTGCTTGAGCATCTGTTCGGTGACGGTGAAATCGGCGATCACGCCGTCTTTCATCGGGCGTATCACGGTGATGTTGCCGGGGGTGCGTCCCAGCATTTGCTTGGCGGACAAGCCGACCTGCAGAATGACTTTCTTGCCGTTGGGACCGCCTTCTTGCCGGATTGAAACGACCGAAGGTTCGTCGAGAACAATACCCTTGCCGCGTGCCCAAATAAGTGTGTTTGCAGTGCCCAAGTCAATTGCCAAGTCATTGGCGAAATAGCTGTCGTAAAAACCAAACATAGTGTGTCCCGAATTTAGTAAATAGTAAGTGATGAGTGGTAAGTGGTGAGTTGTAAGTAAAAACACATGCACCACCCACTTACCACTCACCGCGCTTGTAAAAGCACGCCAATAAGTCGTTTATGATACTCTATTAAACTTGTTTTTTGAAGTAGGCCTTATACCGAATATGTCACCCATGTACCTAATATGCCATTAAGCACCGAAGATGTGAAAAAAGTGGCTCGCCTTGCCCGGCTTGCCATGAGCGAAACCGAAATACAGGCTGCTCATGCGCAGATGTCCAGTATTTTCGGGCTGATCGAGGAAATGCAGGCGGTGGATACCAATGGAATCGAGCCTATGGCCCATGCCCAAGACCTCGCCCAGCGCTTGCGCGAGGACGTGGTCAGCGAAGTCAATCAGCGCGAACTGTTCCAATCCGTTGCTCCACAAGTCGAACGTGGCCTGTATCTGGTGCCCCAGGTGATCGAATAAACCTGAATTTTTAGAGGTGCCCTTCAAGCTTTTCAGGTGATTGAACAATGATTAATAGCAGTCTTAAACAACTTTCCAGCCAGCTAGCCGCAAAGAAAATCTCCAGTGTTGAGCTGACGCAACTGTATCTCGACCGCATCAATACGCTTAATCCAGAATTAAATGCATTTATCACACTGAACGCTGCTTCCAGCCTGGCGCAGGCCAGCGCCGCTGATGACCGGTTGGCACAGGGTCAAGCAGAAGTATTAACCGGCATTCCATTCGCGCAAAAGGACATTTTTTGTGCAAAGGGCTGGCGCACTACCTGCGGTTCGAAAATGTTGGAGACCTTCATCGCGCCCTATGACGCGCATGTCATCAGCCAATTCAACAATGCAGGGGCGGTGAATCTGGGCAAGACCAATATGGATGAATTCGCGATGGGGTCGAGCAATGAAACCTCGTATTACGGCCCGGTTAAAAACCCGTGGAACCGCAAGGCCGTGCCCGGTGGCAGCTCGGGCGGCACTGCGGCGGCTGTGGCGGCGCGCCTGTGTGCGGCGGCCACAGGTACCGATACCGGCGGTTCCATACGCCAACCTGCGGCTCTGTGCGGAATCTCGGGATTGAAACCCACCTACGGCGTGGTGTCGCGCTACGGCATGATCGCCTTTGCCTCCAGCCTCGATCAGGCCGGTCCGATGGCGCGCAGTGCGGAAGATCTAGCATTGATGCTGAATGTAATGGCCGGTTTTGACGAGCGTGACTCCACCAGCCTGCAGCGCGACAAGGAAGACTATGCGCGCAATCTGGAACAGCCCTTGAAGGGCTTGCGGATTGGTTTACCAAAAGAATTCTTTGGTGAGGGTTTGAGCAGCGATGTGGGCAATGCAGTGGAAACGGCGATTGCCGAATACAAAAAACTGGGCGCAACCATAGTCGATATCAGCCTGCCCAATTCGCGCCTGTCGATACCGGTGTATTACGTGCTGGCACCGGCCGAAGCGTCGAGCAATCTGTCGCGCTTCGACGGCGTGCGCTACGGCCACCGCGCCGCTGAATATAACGACCTCACTGAAATGTATGAAAAATCCAGGTCCGAAGGATTCGGTGTAGAAGTGAAACGCCGCATCATGATAGGAACCTATGTACTGTCGCACGGCTATTACGATGCCTATTATCTGAAGGCGCAAAAGATACGCCGCCTGATTGCGCAGGATTTTGTCGAGGCCTACAAACATTGCGACGTCATCATGGGGCCGACCAGCCCGACTACCGCTTTTAATCTGGGTGAAAAAGGCGATGACCCGGTACAGATGTATTTGTCCGACATCTACACCATCGCGGTAAATCTGGCCGGCTTGCCTGGTATGTCAATTCCCTGCGGATTTGGCAGCAATGGCATGCCGGTCGGGCTGCAGATCATCGGCAACTATTTTGACGAGGCGCGCATGCTGAACGTGGCGCATCAGTATCAACTGGCAACAGATTGGCATACGCGTCAGCCTGGCGGAATTTAAAAAACATTAGCCACAGAGAACACTAGAGAACACAGAGAACACAGAGAAAAACTCTGAAGTTTTGTGATGTCGGTGGTAACAGTAAACAGCTTTATAGAGGTCAATATAGAAAATCAGATTTAACAGGACGGCAACATCAAGTCTTCTCTGTGAACTCTGTGTTCTCTGTGGCAAAAGGGGTTTGAATTTATGCAATGGGAAATCGTTATCGGGCTGGAAGTACATGCGCAGCTCTCCACCAAAACTAAAATCTTTTCCGGCGCCTCTACCGCATTTGGCGCCGAGCCCAACACGCAGGCTGACGCGGTGAGCATTGCGCTGCCCGGTGTGCTGCCGGTGTTGAACAAAGGTGCGGTTGAGCGTGCCATTAAGTTTGGTTTGGCCACAGGTGCACATATCGCACCGCGTTCGGTGTTTGCGCGCAAGAATTATTTCTATCCAGACCTGCCCAAGGGTTACCAGATCAGCCAGATGGATTTGCCGGTGGTGGGTACGGGTGCGATAACCATACAAGTGCCCGCAGTGGGCAAGGCAGCGCCTTACGAAAAAGTGGTGCGTTTGACGCGTGCGCATCTGGAAGAAGACGCGGGCAAATCGCTGCACGAAGATTTTCACGGCATGACCGGCATCGACCTCAACCGTGCCGGTACGCCGTTGCTGGAGATTGTGTCAGAGCCGGACATGAATAGTGCTGCCGAAGCGATAGCCTACGCAAAGACCATGCATACCCTGGTGCGCTGGATCGGCATTTGCGACGGCAACATGCAGGAAGGTTCCTTCCGTTGCGACGTGAACGTATCGGTGCGCCGTCCCGGCGGCGAGCTGGGCACGCGCCGCGAGATCAAGAACCTCAACTCGTTCAAGTTCATGCAGCAGGCTATCGACTACGAAGTGCAATGGCAGATTGACACACTGGAGAATGGCGGCAAAATTCAGCAAGCCACCATCCTGTTTAATCCGGATACCGGCGAAACCCGCGCCATGCGCAGCAAGGAAGACGCGCACGATTACCGCTATTTCCCTGATCCCGATCTGCTGCCTTTGGTAATCGACAATGCCTGGATAGAACAACTGCGCGCTACGATGCCGGAGTTGCCGCAGAGTAAACAGGCGCGCTATGTCAGCGACCTTGGCCTGTCAGCCTATGACGCTGCAACGTTGACCTCTTCGCGTGAGATGGCGGATTTTTTTGAGGGTGCGCACAAGTCATTGTTGGCTCATGGACTTAGTAATAACAGCTCTCCTGAAACCTCTGCTGCGGCAGCTTCAGCAAAACTTTGTGCAAACTGGATCATCGGCGAAGTGAGCGCACAGCTGAATCGCGACAATTTGGAAATGTCGCAGTGCCCGATCACCCCGCAGCAATTGGGCGATATATTGAAGCGTATTGTGGATGACACCATTAACAACTCAGGCGCAAAGGAAGTGTTCCGCAGCATGTGGAGCGAGGGCGGCAGTGCAGACACCATTATCGAAGCCAAGGGCTTGAAGCAGGTGTCGGACGTCGGTGCACTGGCAGCGATGGTGGATGAAATCATCGCTGCCAACCCCACGCAAGTGGCAGAATATCGCAGCGGCAAGGAAAAGGTATTCGGATTTTTTGTAGGGCTTGCGATGAAGGCGAGCAAGGGCAAGGCGAATCCAGCGCAGATGAATGAGATTCTGAAAAAGAAACTGGCGGGCTAAATGTTAATAGTGTTGTTTTGTAGGGTGCGTCACACGCACCATGGTGCGCACGGCGCACCCTACAGGGTAAGGGGAAATTAAATATGCCCGCGTGGTTTGTGCGGTGCCTTGCTGAACAAAAAATCATATAGCCAGTTCGGCAACAGCTTCAGCACGCGTCCAACCAAGCCCATTTGCCACGGCACAACAGCAAATGATTTGCCTTGTTCTATTACACGCGCAATGCGTAGGGCGGCATCGTCTGCATCGATGAGGAAGGGCATGGAGTAGGTGTTCACATCGGTCATCGGGGTTCTGATGTAGCCGGGGCAGATGGTGACTACTTTTACGCCGCTACCATATAGCTCCACACGCAGGCTTTCCAAATACGAAGTGGCGGCAGCCTTGGAGGCGGAGTAGGCTTCGGAACCGGGCATGCCACGGAAACCGGCAACACTGGAAATGCCGACCAGGCGGCCGCTCTTGGCCGCACGCATGGCGGCGAGGAACGGCTGGAAGGTTTTCACTACGCCCAGCACATTGATGTCCATCACCTGTTGAAAGACATGTACATCTTCTGCATATTCGGTGAGGGTGCCGCGGCTGACGCCGGCGTTGGCGATGACGATATCCGGCACGCCGATACGGGCGATGAAGTCTTGCGCGGCGGACTGTATGGCGGTGGCGTCGCGCACGTCCAGCGTGTAGCAATGCACCTGCTTGGGATATTGTGCTGACAAGGCATGCAGTAATTCGGCACGGCGGGCGAATGCGGCAAGCTGTGCGCCCTGTTGTAAATATAAATGTGCCAGCGCTAGGCCGAGGCCGCTGGAGGCCCCGCTAATGACGACGCGTAAGCTCATTAACGCGTGACCGAACGTTCCTTGCGTACCTTTTCAATCAACTCAGCCATCACTTTGACGGCTCGTGCAGGCTGCAAACCGGTGACCATATATTTGCCATCGACGATTATTGTGGGCGTGCCACGTATGCCATAGGCCTGTGTCATTTGTTTGCTGCGGGTCACTTGACTCTGCACGCCGAACGAGTGATAGGCGTTGCTGAAACTTTTG
>JBCKTZ010000030.1:0-17580 GCA_038925245.1 Gallionellaceae bacterium | reverse complement strand
CCGGGGCGCTCATTTATGGGCTGTTAGGGCTTGCCGCCCTGATCCTCGCCGGCCATCTGTTTGTCAGCGGTGCCAGTGGCATTGCCATCGCTTTCGGTATCGAAGCCTATGTCATCGGCGCCACCGTGGTTGCGCTCGGCACCTCGATGCCGGAACTGGTCATCGTCCTCTTCGCCCGCTGGCGCGGCCACGACGACATTGGCATCGGCACGCTGCTCGGCAGCAATCTGTTCAACGGCATGGCCATCGTCGGCATCGCTGCCAGCATCCACCCCATCCAGATACCGCTGGCGGAGATCACCGTCACCATCGCTTTCGGCGTCGCTGCCGTGCTATTGATGATCCCCAACCGCGCCGGTCTCATTACCCGTAGCCGGGGCATTCTGTTGCTCTCGGCCTACGCCGGTTTCGTGCTGGTGACAATCGCCACCGGACGCGGCATGTTCATATCAACCTAAAAACCGCACTTCAAGCCACAGAGATCACAGAGGACAGAGAGTGTGTTGTTGGGGCTTCAGCCCCTTACAACCACAGCCTACCCCTTGCGGGTGCAGAGAATTCGCAGCACTTACAGGTTTTCGCCTTTCACCCGACGGGTGATATGCCAAAAGCACTTATCCTACACTACGCTCTGCTCCGCATAGGACGAGAACCCTACGGGTCTCATTGTTTCCTCTCTGTGATCTCTGTGTTCTCTGTGGCAGAATGCTTTTTATAGGATAAAAAAGGATACCCCATGCCGCTCTCCACACAGAAACCTGACCCTCAGCCATCCGGCACCACCTCGCACGCTGATGCGCCCGAGGTGGTGGCCGCCCGTTTGCAGGTCGATCCGGCGCAAGGTCTGACGAGCGCCGCAGCCCAAGATCGATTAGACACCTACGGCCACAACCGCCTCGCCGAAAATCCGCCGCGTGCGGCTTGGCGCAAATTCCTCGACCAGTTCAAGAGCTTCCTGGTCATCGTGCTGCTGGGTGCGGCAGTGCTCGCCGGTGTGGTGGGCGAACTCAAGGACGCTGTGGTCATCGCCATCGTCGTCGTCATCAATGCGCTGCTCGGTTTCTACCAGGAACACCGCGCCGAAGCCGCACTGGCGGCACTGAAAAATATGCTGGCACCTGTCGCCCGGGTGCGCCGCAACGGCCATGTCGCGCTGATCCAGGCGGTTGATCTGGTGCCCGGCGACATCTTGCTGCTGGAAGCCGGCGACCGCATACCGGCCGATGCAAGGGTGCTCGCCGCCCACGCAGCCGAGGTGGCGGAAGCGGCACTCACCGGTGAATCGCACGCCGTGCCCAAGACACCGGCGGCAGTGGCGGCAGATGCGATCCTGGCCGAGCGCAGTTGCATGGTATTCATGAACACCGTGGTCACGCGCGGCCGCCTCGAAGCAGTGGTGGTTGCCACTGGTATGCACACCGAAATGGGCCGCATCGCCGACCTGCTGGCCGAGGCGGTGGAAGCGGCAACGCCGCTGCAAATCCAGCTGGACCGACTGGGCAAGCGGCTGGCTGTCATTGCTGGCGTCGTTGTCAGCCTGATTTTTATTCTAGGTCTGCTGCGTGGCGACGATCTGATCAAGACCGCGATGACAGCCATCGCGCTGGCTGTCGCGGCCATCCCCGAAGGGTTGCCTGCCGTGGTGACAGTGACGCTGGCGCTGGGCATGCACCGCATGGCAAAACGCCACGCCATCGTGAAGAAACTGGCGGCGGTGGAGACACTGGGCTGCACCACAGTGATCTGCTCCGACAAGACTGGCACCCTCACCCTCAACCAGATGACGGCACGCCAATTATTCTATCGCGGCCGCCACTTCAGCGTCAGCGGCGAGGGTTACGCGGGCACAGGCAGTATCACCGCGCAAGATGGCTTGCCCGTGCCCGATTTTACGCCGCTGCTTATCCCTGCCGCCTTGTGTGCCGATTCCCATATCCGCGACGGTGAACTGATCGGCGATCCCTCCGAGGGCGCGCTGCTGGCACTGGCAAACAAGGGCGGCATTGAGCCAGAGTCGCTGGCCGAGCACGAGCCGCGCATTGCCGAAATCCCCTTCGATTCGGCACACAAGTTCATGGCCACCTTTCACCACGACGGCACCCAGGTGCGCATGTGGGTCAAGGGAGCGCCCGACGTGTTACTGGCGCGTGCCGAACGCCAGTTGGACGCGAACGGCGAAACCGCTCTGGACGATGCGGGACGCGCCATTTTCGAGACAGAAAACACCGTGCTCGCCAACCAAGCCATGCGCGTGCTGGCGCTAGCCGGACGCGTTATTCCGGCGCAGGATTTCGACCCCGCTGCCGACCTGATGGTGTGGGCCGACAAACTGACGCTGATCGGCCTAGTCGGCATCATCGACCCGCCCCGCCCCGAGGCTCGCGAGGCGATCCGCGTGTGCCAGACGGCCGGTATTGCAGTCAAGATGATCACCGGCGATCATCGCATCACTGCTGCGGCTATCGCCCGCGATTTGGGTCTCAGCGGCGAAGTACATGAGGGGCGCGAACTGGAAGGCCTGGATGCTGTACAGCTCGCCGATCTGGTCGAGCGCACCGCCGTGTTTGCCCGCGTCGCGCCCGCGCACAAAATGCGCATTGTCGAGGCTCTGCAGGCACGCGGCCACGTGGTGGCAATGACCGGTGACGGAGTCAACGACGCCCCGGCACTCAAGACCGCCGACATCGGTATCGCCATGGGCATCACCGGCACCGAGGTCAGCAAGGAAGCGGCCAGCATGGTGCTCACCGACGACAACTTCGCCAGCATCGTGCATGCAGTTGAAGAAGGCCGCACCATCTACGACAACATCATCAAGTTCGTGCGTTTTCAGCTCTCCACCAACGTCGGCGCCATCCTCACCGTGCTCGGCGCACCGCTGCTGGGTTTCCCCACGCCCTTCACCGCCATCCAGATTCTGTGGGTGAACATCATCATGGACGGGCCGCCAGCGATGACACTGGGCGTCGAACCGGCACGCGACGGCATCATGCGAGCCAGACCGCGCACCGCCAAGGTCGCCATCCTGACCGGTGAGCGTTTTCTCAAGGTCGCTGTATACGGGCTGATCATGGCCGTGGGCACTCTCGCTGCCTACGCCTGGGGCAACCATCACGGTGACCACGACTACGCTGTAACCATGGCCTTCACCACCTTCGTGCTGTTCCAGTTCTTCAACATTTTCAACGCCCGCTCCGAGCACGGCAGCGCCTTCAACCGCCAGTTTTTTAGCAATGGCAAACTGTGGCTGGCGCTCATCGCAGTGGTGCTACTGCAAGTGGTTGTCGTGCACTGGGGGCCAGCGCAGGCGATTTTTGACACGGTCGATCTCAGCCTGAACGACTGGGCGTTGTCGCTTGCGATCGCTTCAAGTGTGCTTTTTCTGGAAGAGGGACGCAAGCTCGTGCTTGTATTGTTGCGCCGCAGATCATCAACAGCCGGAAGGAATGCGCCATGAAGACCAGTGCATCGCCTGTGCATCAACTTGAACTTCGCGTACGCGAGCTTGCACAGATGTTCAACTCGATGGATCCGACGCCCTTCCTCAACAAGGATCTCGATCGTGAGGCCGAAGCGTTCATCGAATCCTGGGCGATGGGCTATCCCCCGGGCAGTCGGCTGCATATCACCATCCACCTTGAGCAGCTGCCGGCCGAGGGTGACCCGAGTGCACTCATGACCGAGGCTATCCACAACTATTTTATTTACAAGGCCGGCCTCGTGCGCCGCGATCTAAAACAACTCCTTAAACAGGGGCGTGACAGCCTGTTGATCGGTCTTTCCTTCGTTGCCGTGTGCCTGGTCGCGGCCGATTTTATTGGACAGCACGGCACTGGAACTGCCAACACGATAGCCCGCGAAAGCCTGACGATTGTCGGCTGGGTGGCGATGTGGCGACCGTTGCAAATATTTCTATACGACTGGTGGCCGCTGCTCCGGCGCATTCGCGTCTACAAAACACTGGGTCATGCACATGTTCGCGTCGTGCAAGGCAAATGACGGCTAGCGCTAGTGCAGTGTTGCATTCTTGAAGGAATTTTTGTGCCACTTAAATAACCTGCTTGCAGGTTCTTGTCCTCTACGCAGCGACAGCGTAGTGGGGGAATGGGAGCGCCACTAGAAGTGGGGAGAGCGAAACGAGGGGCCTGAACCCGCGGAGATTAAACCTAGAAAAAATAACTTAGGTGAACGGACAACAAAAAAGGGGCCGAAGCCCCTTTTTTAAGCTAGGAAAAACTTACGTGTTTTTCGAACTACGCCCGCGCATACTGGCATTTTCCATCCACGTTTTAACGCGGTTGGCATCGCCAACGCGGAAGTTGCTACTCCTTGAATCCAGCAGCACGATGATGACAGGACGTTCCGATATTTTGGCTTCCATCACCAGACAACGTCCTGCCTCATTGATGTAACCCGTTTTGCTGAGCCCGATATCCCACGACGCATTCCTTACCAAAGGATTGGTGTTGCGGAAATGCAACGGTCTACGCCCTGCCAGCTCAACCGTATGTGAAGTTGCTGTGCTGAACCTGTTTATCAATTCATAACCCTGTGCAGCCCGCACCATTTTCACCAGATCGTTTGCGGTAGACACGTTGCCGCTATTCAGCCCGGTAGGATCCATGAAGCGCGAAGATTTCATGCCTAATTCGCGCGCTTTCGCATTCATCTGCGCCAGCGCCGCCTCGGTGCCGCCAGGATAAGTACGAGCCAGTGCCGCAGCAGAAAGATTGTCGGATGCCATCAGCGCCAGCTTGAGAAGCTCGCCGCGTGTCATGGTCATGCCACTACTCGTCCTGGAGCTCGCGCGTTTTTCCCGGTTAATGTCTTGGCTGACAAGGCTGATTTCTTCATCCAGCGGCAATTTTGCATCCAGCACGATCATCGCGGTCATCAGCTTGGTAATCGACGCAATAGGAGCCACTACATCTGCATTCTTGCTATGCAGCGGCTTCTTTCCGTTTTCGTCATAAATCAGCACGATTGAGGAACGCATGCGCGGCATGGAAGCAAACTTCAAAATTACGCCGTCAGGCTCTTGCTTCGGCTTATTATTGCTAATTGCAAGCCCACGCTGCGGCATGCCGCTGATGAGATCGTCGAACGCTTTTGTGGAACCTGGACTGCGGGCAATTCGCGCTTCGGCAGCGAGCAGTTGGTCAACCAGACCCTGCATACTCATGTTGATTTCCTGCTGATTATCAGCAAGCACAATCACATCATTTTGCGCGATTGAGTGAGTGATATCTCCACTCGCATGCGCCAGCAGACCATGACTTAACAGTAGAAGTGTAATGAGTTTATTTCGCATAGTTCTTCACGATTTGCACTACGGGCTGCCAGCATACCAAAATATCCAGATAAATCAAGGTAGATGAAGAGATATATTAAAGCTCTTCCTATTGTTGCAAGAGTTTCTAAATATCATCACGTCCCTTGCGATAAACCAGCACACCGATCAAAAATCGCGCAAACATATAGCTCACACGCATCACCAGCCAATTGAAAATATTCAGCTTGTGCCACTCCGAAGGTGTCACACGATGTGCACTATGCTCCATCTCTGCAAGCAGGTCATCACGCAGGCTAGTAGCAAACGATGCATCCTGCACCACCAGATTGGCTTCACGTGCCAACCACAAGCTGAAGGGATCAATATTGGAAGACCCAACTGTAGCCCATACTCCATCCACAACAGCCACCTTCGCGTGCATAAAGCTTGCGTGATACTCAAATATTTCAATTCCTGCGTGCAGGAATTCATCATACAAGGCCATGGTGGCATAGTGTTGCAATCGATATTCCACCTTGCCTTGTAAAAATAAAACAACTCGAACACCGCGCCTTACAGCATCCAGCAAGGCCTTGCGAAAGCGACGCCCCGGCAAAAAATAGGCATTGGCAATGATGATTTCGCGTTGCGCGCCTTCGATTGCCTTGAGATAGGCACGCTCGATGTCGCGGCGATGGCGCAAATTGTCACGCGTGATGAATTGAACCTGCTGAGGAGCATAGCCACGATGCAGCAGGCGGACGATCTCGCGCACTCCCTGCCGATGAAATTGTGTCCATGCAAGCAGCAGCCACAAACGACGCATGGAAAAATCAATATCGCGCACCACGGGACCTTCCACTTCCACAGCATAATCAAGGCGAGGCGCAGGCAATCCATGCGACAGGTCATCGAGAATATTGATGCCACCGATAAAGGCAGTGTGCGCATCAACAAGTGCTAGTTTGCGATGCAGGCGGCGCAGATGATAACGCTTTAAGCTGAAGCGTCCGCTTTTCTTGCGGAACCACAATACCTCTACACCTGCTGCAATCAGTTCGTCTATCCAGCTTTGCGGCAACTCTGCAGAACCAAACCCATCCAGCAACAAACGCGTAATCACCCCTCGTTTTACCGCATTTTGCAAAGCAGTTGAAATCAGATGCCCGGTGCTGTCTGCGGCAAAAATATAGGTTTCCAGGTAGATGGAATGCTTGGCGCCATCAATAGCCGCCACCAGCCGTGGAAAATACTCTACGCCATTGCGCAGCAGAGTGAGTGTATGACCGGGGATTTTGTGTGAACTATTCATGATCGAAGCATACTCATGGTGCAGTCAGGGTAAGGGTGGCGGACAAGGCCGCATGATCTGAAATTTTATTCCACGGCGAATGCGCATGCACTTCCACTTGTTGCACACTTAGCCCACGTACATAAATGCGGTCCATGCGCAACAGCGGAAAACCGCATGGAAAGCTGCGCGCCAGCTGCCCGGTCTTAACCTCGAATGCTTCTTGTAAATTCAAATGCTGCGCCAGCAAACGACCCGCATGATTGCGCCAATCGTTAAAATCACCGGCAATAATCAACGGGGCATCGGGTGGAACAACACTTTGCACACGTTTCACCAGCTCTTCCATTTGCTGGTTACGTCCGCGTGAAAACAAACCCAGATGTACACATAAACAATGCAAGACTTGCTCACTCCCCGGTATTGCCATCTCGCAATGTAATACACCACGACTCTCAAAACGATGTGCAGAAATATTCTGATTATCCCATTTCAGAATGGGGTAGCGGCTGAGGATCGCGTTACCGTGATGCCCCGAGTCATACACCGAATTTTTTCCATAAACGTGATGCAGCCAACTTTCGTGTGCCAGAAACTCATGTTGCGGATGCGCGCCGTCAATGTGATGACGACGCCTGTTACGCCTGTCCGCCCCTTGTACTTCTTGCAGGAAGACAATATCCGCATCGAGTTCGCGCAAACGCTCACGCAAGGCATGCAGCACAAAACGCCGCTTGAATTGCGAATAACCTTTGTGAATATTGTAGGTCGCTACTTTTATCATGGACATAAGAAAATGCAGACCTTTAATCGCTACGGGTTCAGGCCCCTCGCTTCGCTCTCCCCGCCACTTGGGGCGCATTTTGGTAGGGTGCGTCACACGCACCATGGTGCGCACCGCGCACCTTACACAATACCCTGCTGTTTGAGGCGGGGTGGTTTATTTAAGCGTTGCACACATGACCATATTACCTTACCTTGAGCATCATACATAAAACACAAGGTTTTTTTATACCAGCTCGGATCATATTCAATAAGGAAACAATATGCGTATCGGCGTCCCCAAGGAAATAAAAGATCACGAATTCCGCGTCGGCCTCACCCCGGCTGGCGTGCGTGCATTGCATGAAGCGGGACATACGATACTCGTGGAAACCCATGCTGGTGCAGCCATCGGCTTTCATGACACACACTATCGCGAAGCCGGTGCCAGCATTGTGAGTTCGCCGCAAGAAGCCTACGACTGCGATCTGGTCATCAAAGTCAAGGAACCCCAAGCCGGGGAAGTAGCGTTTCTAAACGAAGGAACCACACTTTTTTGCTACCTTCATCTAGCCGCTTCACGTGATCTCACTGAGCAACTAATGCACAGCAAGGCCACCTGCATCGCCTATGAAACCGTGCTCGACGCACAATGCAAGTTGCCGCTGCTGACACCGATGTCGGCAGTCGCCGGTCGCCTATCCATCCAGATGGGTGCCTGGGCGCTGACCATGGCCAATGGCGGCAGCGGCGTGCTGCTTTCCGGCGTGCCGGGTGTTGCACCAGGCCGCGTTGCCATCCTCGGTGGCGGCGTGGTCGGTGCCAATGCAGCGCGTATTGCACTGGGCATGGGTGCAGATGTAACCGTACTGGAAAGTCATCCGGCACAACTGCGTCATCTGGAGGAAGTATTCGGTGCAAGCTTGAAAACACATTATTCCGATGCTGCTGCGATCGAAAACTATGTGCGAAATGCCGACCTGGTTATCGGTGCCGTGCTGCTGCCCGGCAAACAAGCACCCAAACTGATCAGCCGCGCACTCATCCAGTCCATGCGCCCCGGCTCGGTGCTAGTGGATGTGGCCATCGACCAGGGCGGTTGCGCAGACACCTCGCATCCCACCAGCCACAGCCAACCGTTGTATAAAGAAGAAGGCGTGGTGCATTACTGCGTCACCAACATGCCGGCTGCCACTGCGCGCACCTCAACCCAGGCGCTGACCCTCGCCACCCTGCCCTACCTGCTAGCACTGGCTAATCAGGGGGTAAAGCAGGCGTTGCTACATGATGCCGGGCTCAGAAGCGGATTGAATATCTGCGCCGGACAAGTTACGCATAAGCATCTGGCTGAAGATTTAGGGCTACCCTATCTGCCTGCGGAACAAGCTTTGGCTTAACTTTAAACTGCGATGTTGCTACCCGCTCCTTGCCAACTAAAATATTGCACTAGCAGCCTGTCAGGCTTAACTCACCACTCATTGATTTGCAGAGAAATCTAGATTGCCGCCGAGAATAAAATATTAAATATAATCAATACGTTACTTTAACATCCGTATCTAAGTCCGACGGGCTGCTAGGCGTTGCCCAAGCCCTTGTCCGGCAAATTAATCTGCTTGGAAAAATCCAGCATGCGCTGTATGGATACCCTTGCACGATCTCCCAGCGCACGATCCACGTGAATTTCGTTGTGGCCTTTTTCCAGCACTTCTGCAAGGTTGACCAGGCCATTCATCGCCATCCACGGGCAATGGTTGCAGCTGACACAAGTTGCGCCATTGCCGCTGGTTGGCGCTTCGAGGAACACCTTGCCGGGAGACAGCGTTTTCATTTTATGCAGGATGCCGTTATCGGTAGCCACGATGAATTCGTGCGCATCCAGTGTTTGCGTGGCCTGTATTAACTGCGTGGTTGAGCCGACCACATCCGCCAGCGCAATAATGGATGCGGGTGATTCCGGGTGTACCAGCACCTTGGCATGGGGATGCACGGACATCAGCTCTTCCAGCGCAAGCAGTTTGAACTCATCATGCACGATGCAGGAGCCTTGCCACAGCAGCATGTCAGCACCCGTCTGTTGCTGAATGTAACTGCCTAAATGACGGTCCGGCGCCCACAGTATTTTCTTGCCTTGCTCTTTGAGGTGTTTGACGATGGGTAAGGCGATAGAACTGGTGACCACCCAGTCGGCACGCGCTTTTACTGCTGCGCTGGTGTTGGCATACACCACCACGGTGCGGTCTGGATGTGCATCACAGAATGCAGAAAATGTATCGATCTGGCAGCCTAGGTCTAACGAACAATTAGCATTGAGGTCGGGCATCAACACGCGCTTTTCCGGATTAAGAATTTTCGCAGTCTCGCCCATGAAGCGCACTCCGGCGACTATCAGGGTTTTGGCCGGATGTTCGTTGCCGAACTTCGCCATATCGAGTGAATCGGACACATAACCACCGGTGGATTCAGCCAGATCCTGCAAGTCGGCATTCACATAGTAGTGCGCCACCAGCACGGCATCCTGCTCCTTCAACATCTTCTTGATGTGTGTGATCAGCGCGGACTTTTCTTCTGGCTTGGGGTCGCGCGGCTTACTGGCCCAGGCTTGTGCAGTATTGCATGTGCTCTGGTTGCTGGCACCGGGGTGATCGTAGGTGATATTTATCAGGTTTTCTTGCATGATATTTCTTTCGGTATTAAAATTATCGCCACAAATAAAATATACAATATAATCAATATGTTATGTATATTCCGCGGCACATTACCCAAGCTACCCAGCGTCAAACAACACACTCTCACGCAACTTTTTCAAGTCATCACGCATTTCGGCAGCGCGTTCAAAATCAAGATTTTTCGCAGCTTGCAGCATTTCTTTTTCCAAGCGGCGAATTTCTTTCGACACATCTTTTTCGCTCATTGCCAGATATTTTGCCTGCGTCTGTGCAGCCTTGAGCTGCTTGCGCGCACTATCCGGCTCGTACATGCCATCGATAATATCCTTGATGCGCTTGGTCACGCTTTGCGGGGTGATGCCATTTTTCAAGTTATGTGCAATCTGCATATTGCGGCGACGCTCGGTTTCGTCTATCGCGTAGCGCATAGAATCGGTAATACGATCGGCATACAAAATGGCAGTGCCGTGCAAATGCCGCGCAGCACGGCCTATGGTCTGGATTAACGAACGGCGTGAACGCAAAAAACCTTCCTTGTCGGCATCCAGTATTGCCACCAGCGATACTTCGGGAATATCCAGCCCTTCGCGCAATAGGTTGATACCGATCAGCACGTCAAACACGCCTAGGCGCAGGTCACGGATAATTTCGACGCGTTCTACCGTTTCAATATCGGAATGCAGATAGCGCACCTTGATGCCGTGCTCGGACAGATAGTCGGTGAGGTCTTCAGACATGCGCTTGGTCAGTGTTGTTACCAACACGCGTTCGCCCACTTTCACCCGTAGGTTTATTTCAGACATCAGGTCATCTACCTGGGTGGTTGCAGGCCGCACTTCTATCATCGGATCAACCAGGCCGGTGGGGCGTACCAACTGCTCGACTACCTGTCCTGCATGTTCTTCTTCATAAACCGCAGGCGTCGCCGAAACAAAGATACTTTGGCGCATACATTTTTCAAATTCATCAAAGCGCAAGGGACGGTTGTCCAGTGCTGAAGGCATGCGAAAACCATAGTTCACCAGATTTTCCTTGCGTGCGCGATCGCCCTTGTACATCCCGCCTATCTGCGGAATGGTGACGTGGCTCTCATCAATAAACATCAGTGCATCTGGCGGCAGGTAGTCCAGCAGCGTTGGTGGTGGATCGCCAGGATTTCGCCCAGAGAGATGACGCGAATAGTTTTCAATGCCTTTGCAGAAGCCGATCTCGATCAGCATTTCCAGATCGTGGCGTGTGCGTTGCTCGATGCGTTGCGCTTCGACCAGTTTATTTTCTTTTTGGTAGAAGGAGATGCGTTCGGCCAGTTCGATCTTGATTTTATCAATCGCTCGCAGTGTAGTGCTGCGCGGAGTGACGTAATGGCTGGATGGATAGACGGTGTAGCGCGGTACTTTTTGCAAAATTTGTCCGGTGAGCGGATCAAACAGGGACAGGCTCTCGACTTCATCATCAAACAGGGTCAGCCGCAGTGCATGTTCGCTGCTTTCTGCCGGGAATATGTCGATCACATCGCCGCGCACGCGAAAGTGTCCTCGGGTGAAATCAATATCGTTGCGGTCATATTGCATGTCAGTCAGGCGCTTGATGATCTCGCGTTGCGGCACAATTTCATTCTGGCGCAGGTGCAAAATCATGCCGTGGTAATCCACCGGGTCGCCGATACCGTATATCGCCGATACCGTGGCGACGATGACGACATCTTGGCGTTCCAACATAGATTTGGTTGCGGACAGTCGCAGCTGCTCTATCTGCTCATTGATGCTGGAATCTTTTTCGATAAACATATCGCGCGATGGCACATAGGCCTCGGGCTGATAGTAGTCGTAGTAGGAAACGAAATATTCCACCGCATTTTCGGGGAAAAACTCGCGCATCTCGGAATACAGCTGCGCAGCCAACGTTTTATTGGGTGCCATCACGATGGCTGGCCGCCCCATCTGCGCGATGACATTGGCCATGGTGAATGTTTTGCCAGAGCCGGTTACCCCCAGCAGAGTCTGGAACGACAGACCATCGCGCAAACCCTCTACCAGTTTCGCAATCGCCACCGGCTGATCACCCGCCGGTTCAAACGGCTGGTGCAATAAAAATGGGCTATTGGGAAAGGTTTTAATCACGGGTATAATTTTAACTAATTCGAACAAATGATTTTAACATGCGGCAGTACCGCACCCGACCCTTAAAACCAGACCCTTAAAAGGATACTCATCTTGCAACTCTCCCTTCGTGTTCAAGCTATCAAACCCTCCCCTACCCTAGCGGTAACCGCGCGTGCGGCCAAACTCAAGGCCGAGGGCAAGGACATAATCGGTCTGGGTGCAGGTGAACCCGATTTCGACACACCGCAACACATTAAAGCTGCAGCGATAGAGGCCATCAACAAGGGCTTTACCAAATACACTGCTGTGGGCGGAATCCCCAGCTTGAAGCAGGCGATTATTGCCAAATTCAAACGCGACAATGGCCTGGACTACACCCCAAAGCAGATATTGGTGTCATGCGGTGGCAAACAGAGCTTCTTTAACCTTGCGCTGGCGGTGATTAATCCCGGCGACGAGGTGATTATTCCCGCACCTTACTGGGTGTCATACCCAGACATCGTGATTATCGCCGAAGGCAAGCCGGTGATTGTGCAGGCTGGCATCGAGCAGGGCTTCAAAATGACACCGGCACAACTCAGCGCTGCGATTACACCTCGCACCCGTATGGTGGTGATCAACAGCCCGAGCAATCCTTCAGGCGCAGTTTATACACTGGATGATTTGAAGGCACTGGGCGAGGTATTGCGTAAGCACCCTGACATTTTGATCGCCACGGATGATATGTATGAGCACATCGCGCTGACCGATGCAAAGTTCGTCAACATCCTCAATGCCTGCCCCGACCTGTATCCACGCACCATGGTGCTTAACGGCGTATCCAAAGCCTACGCCATGACAGGCTGGCGCATAGGCTATGCCGCAGGCCCGGAAAACATCCTCACCGCGATGGAAAATGTGCAATCACAAAGCACCTCCAACCCCACCTCGATCTCGCAGGTTGCCGCTGAAGCCGCATTGAATGGCGATCAATCCTGCCTTGTGCCGATGGTCAAAGCGTTCCGCGAACGCCATGTGTTTGTGGTGAATGGATTGAACAAGATTCCGGGGCTGAAGTGTGTGATGGCAGGCGGTGCGTTTTACGCCTTCCCCGATGCGAGAGCTGCCATCGCTACGTTGCACAAGAAAGGCATCATCAAGGAAGCCACCGACATCGCGCTATCCGAATATTTGTTGGTGGAAGCAGGCGTGGCGGTGGTGCCAGGCTCGGCATTTGGCAGCGAGGGTTATATTCGTCTGTCCTTTGCCACTTCGATGGACAACCTCACTAAAGCCCTGGAGCGTATTGCCAAAGCACTTTCCTGAGTAGCCCTGCCATCAGTTAAAAGGCCATGCTGTTGCATGGCCTTTTTTATTTCAGCTCGGTTATCGCGGCTAACAGCCTGTAGGGTGCGTCACACGCACCATGGTGCGCACGGCGCACCCTACCAAAATACGACACTAGGGGCGGGGAATTAAACCCGTAGCGATTTAAATTTTGCCATAAAAAATTATTACAAATATAATCAATATGTTATTGTTAATAAAAAGTCTAGGTCCGACACTCTACTAGCGACCCGATTGCAGTATCGGCTTTGTGCTCGTACCTGACAACTGCAATGGTATGGCTCCACTTTCCAGCCCTTTGATGTCAACTAGGAGCTTGCCTGACAACTGTTGTTTTGCATCAACATCAATCAGACCTGTGCTATTTCCTGCAAATGATGCCAGCTTACTCACAACGATACGCTGACCATTGCTGTCAGCTTTGATGGTGCCGCTAATCTTGCTGAAATTGGTATGGCCGGCTAGACCCTGACGGACACCAAACCGTGCGATGGCCTCGATATCCAGTTTGTTGATTACTCCACTCTTCGTTTCAAAAGATCCCTCCAGGCGATAGTCTTTGTCCAGCTGCGAAAGCGTTGCGCTGGCCATCGAGACATTCACCTCTCCAAAAATTTCTCCCGACAACACCGAGCTAGGGAACATGCGCTGCATTTCCAGACCCTTCGCAATCAGTTGGCCCTGCAATCTCCAGCCATTACCCCAGTTAAGCCGTCCCTTACCAGTAAGTGATCCACCATAAATATGCGCAAAGAAATCATTAAATACAATTTCGCCATTTGTTACCACGGCATTGGTGCTCAGGTCGTTAAATTTGATACCGGGGAAAATAGGCAAACTGCTTTCCTTGAGATTAATTTCAAGCAATAAATTATTATGCTGTA
The DNA here is from genome assembly GCA_038925245.1 of Gallionellaceae bacterium. Lineage (GTDB taxonomy): Bacteria > Pseudomonadota > Gammaproteobacteria > Burkholderiales > Gallionellaceae > 39-52-133. The sequence continues at coordinate 3,277 of JBCKTZ010000030.1, read as the reverse complement.
ATTGCATCCCAAGAGTCCATTTTGCATCTTCACTTTTCAGCGTTGCATGGGTAAATTTTCCCTGTGGATCAAAGTCCGCCTTGCCACTCAGCGAAGGCAATTTTATTCCATCATTGACAATACGTACCCCATTCAACTCGATCTGTGCTACAGGATATGCTTCAACGCCACCAGCCGCCTGTAACCAGGCCATTACTTTATCCAAAGACGAGCCCGCCACAGTTACATTTTTCAAATCCATTTTATGTATGGATTTGGTCGGTGCAAATAATGCGGAAAAATCAAAATGCATCGCCACATTACCCACTTTCAATTCTTCTGACTTACCCACTGTCACAGAGTGCAGATCAAGCCTGGGCATTGGCAGCAATGCAAAATTGATTTTCTTGATATGTACCGGCTGATTAATTTTTGCAGAAATTTCCTTTTCCAGTGGCGCAATATATTCATCCACTGGCCACACATAAGGCAGAACGGCCACCGCAACCAAAGCCAGTACGAACAAGCCAGCCAATATTTTCCCTAATGGCAAAGATTTACGCCGAGCTCTGCTGGGCTTGCGTTGCGCCTTTGCATGATCATCTGCTTCCTGCTTGCACAATCTTTCTTGTTCTGCCTGCGCCTGGACAGCTGCGCGCCGCTGTTCTTCTTCCCCTTGTTTGGCCTGTGCATCTGTTAGTTTCTGAGCTTCAACTTCGGCTTTTGCCCGAGCTTCTTCCTCTACCACTTTTAAGCGATATGCCTCATGTTCTGCTTTGGCCTGAGCGTCAGCTTCCTCCTGCTGCGCCCGGATTCGCGCTGCTTCGTTTCGCTCTTTACTTAAATGCGCAGATGCTTGTTCAACTTTAATTCTCTTTGCTTCCGCTTCTTTACTGGCACCGCCCTCAATAACCGCTTTAACTTTGGAACCGCTCCTAGGTAGCGGTTGCTGCTTTACCGCTTGGTCGGAATCAGCAGGAATTTCCCCTGTATTTACCAAAGAAAAATCTTCCAGCTGGAAATTTCCTCTACTACTGCCGACATCCTGTTTTTTCTTGTTTTGCCCAAATGACTCAACAAATAATTGCCGAAGTTTTTCTGCCTGATCCGCCTCATCTACCTTGGCCAAAATTTCTGATCCCGCAGCACCACTGAGTCCGTCTTGCTGATGGCTGCGACCGTCACCATGATTCGCAACTGATTCAGCTTTCAGCCTGGCCTCCACTTCAGCACGCATTTTAGTCTCGGCTTCCACCTTGACTCTGGCAACTGCCAATTCTGCACCTTCCTGTTCCAATCTCAAGCGTTCGGCTTCTGCTTCCGCTTTTACTCGAGCTTCTGCTTCTAGACGAGTTCTCATCTCAACTTCAGATTTTATTTTGGCTTCTTCCAGTTCCAGACGTAGTTTTTCAGCTTCTTTTTCTGCCTTTAAACGTATCACCTCAGCCTCTTGCTTGACTCTGGCTTCTGCCTCTATTCGCGCACGGCTTTCAGCTTCAATTCTTGACTTGGCTGCATCAGCTTCAATTCGTGCTTTTAAAGCAACTTTCTCAGCTTCCTTCCTTGCTACATCGGCTTCCTGTTGTGCACGAGCTGCTTCTTCAATCTTTGCTCGAGCTGCTTCTTCAATCTTTGCTCGAGCTGCCACTTCAATTTGCGCTTTTATTTTTGCATCTTCATAAGCCTTTAACTGTACTGCTTGGGCAGCAGCTTCTATTTGCGCGACCTGCTCTGCTTTCGAGTGCTCTGCTTCTTCTTGCATGGCTTCTTCATGTCTGGCTTTCGCCGCAGAAGCAGCTTGCACCTTGTCTATCGCAACGTTGGAAGCAACTTTTCCTTGGCTGTTTCCTGAAGAAATAAAGGAAAAATCTACATCATTCCCTTTGCCTGCTTTTGCCGGCTCTTCATTTTTTGTAACTTGTAATGGAATGGAATGAGTTGGAATATTTGAAGGTTTTTTGTTTTGGCTGTTTCCTGAGGAAATAAAGGAAAAATCTACATCATTCCCTTTGCCTGCTTTTGCCGGCTCTTCATTTTTTGTAACTTGTGATGGACTGGAAGGAGTTGGAATATTTGAAGGAAGGGGTGGGCTTACAGTCGGAGCTACGGCCTTTGGTGTGGGCATCTTGAAAACCGACGAGGCCATTTTAAGTATGGATTTTTTCGGTTCATTGACCGGCGCATGCATATCCCTGATGTAGCCGCCATCGACCAACTCCTGCAACACGTTGTTTATCGAGTCACGTAAACTGGGCGGTGCACGTTTTGTAATTTCAGCCACAGTAGATTCATCATAAACCAAGTGCAGAATGCGCTTGGCATCACCGTAAAGCACATCGCTTTTCCCGGCCACTTCACTTTCACCAGAGCCGGTTTTAACAAATACAGTTTTTTTATCCATGTCTCACTAAGCTATTCAAATACCGTGTGCGGGTTTGTGCTACCCATAAAGGCAAGCCAAAAATATTAATTTAATGTGTACTATTCTAGCATTCTCAACCATGGAAATATTTAAATTCTGAAGCAGAGTCCTCGACTACCATGGCATACCGATCCTGCTTTTTTAGAGCGCTGCTTGTTGAAGAATTAGCCATAATAGCCTTGTGGTAGTTTAAATATTCGCCAATTGAATACCGTACACACATTATCTATGAATGGTAACCTTAACGCCTTAACAAAGCTGCTAAAAATCACAAGTAATATCCCATTTAAATAAGGAAACATCATGCCCTCCATCCTGGACCAATCTGCTTTAGATCAACTTTTTTGCGCTGCACGCAGCCATAATGCCTGGCAAGATCGCCCGGTTTCCGATGAGTTGCTGACCCGTGTTTACAACTCCATGCGCATGGGGCCCACTTCGGCAAACTGTTCGCCTGCACGCATCGTGTTTGTAAAATCAAACGAAGCCAAGGAAAAACTCAAACCGGCCCTTTCCGGAGGAAATCTCGCCAAGACCATGGCATCGCCGGTGACTGCGATCATAGGCTATGACATGCATTTCTACGAAAAAATGGGGCAACTATTCCCGCATGATCTTACTGCGCGCAGCTGGTTCGACAAGGATGAGCAGACTGCTTTTGCTGCTGCTTTCCGTAATGGCACTCTGCAGGGTGGTTACCTGCTACTGGCTGCTCGTGCTTATGGTCTGGACTGCGGCCCGATGTCCGGTTTTGACAATGCAATGGTGGACAAGTTGTTCTTTGACGGCACCCAGGTGAAGTCCAACTTCCTGTGCAACCTGGGCTATGGTGACCCGGCCGGAATATTCCCGCGCAGCCCGCGTCTGTCGTTTGAT
>JBCKTZ010000029.1:0-18544 GCA_038925245.1 Gallionellaceae bacterium | reverse complement strand
AATAAAATAATCAATGGCGATTCCCGCAAACACTACAGCACCAAACCAGTTGTTGTGTAGAAAGGCCTTGAAGCACAATTCACGCTGGCGTTGACGGATGAGTGTGTAGTGGTAAATGGCGATGCCGGCTGCAGCCAACAGGCCGATACTATAAGCAATGCCGAGATGCAGCACATTGCCAACATAGGCCAGAATCGCGAGGGCGCTTGCATAACAGGCCATCACCGCAAGCACATCGTATTTCCCGAAAAACAGGGCGGAAGAGTGGATGCCCAAGTGGATGTCGTCATCACGATCAACTATTGCATATTCGGTATCGTAGGCGATGCACCAGAAAATGTTGGCAAGTAGCAGCCACCATGCAACTGCGGGTACGCTGCCTTGTATGGCGGCAAACGCCATCGGAATGCCGAAACCGAAAGCGACGCCAAGATAAGCTTGCGGGATGGCGAGAAATCGCTTGGTGTAGGGGTAGCTGCCCGCGAGTAGCACGGCTGGGATAGAGAGTAGCAGTGTGAGTGTGTTGAGCGGCAAGATCAGCAGCAAAGCGCTAATGGCAAGTGCGGCAGCCAGCCACAGTGCTTCGCGCGGTGCGATTTGTCCGCTGGTGATAGGTCGTTGCTGCGTGCGCTTTACGTGTTTGTCGATGTCACGGTCGGCGTAGTCGTTGATAACACAACCGGCGGAACGCATTAGCACGGTGCCAGCGATGAAAATAAACAGGATGAGCAAGGGGGGCTGGCCATTGCCGGCAATCCACAGCGCCCACAGCGTTGGCCACAGCAGCAGCAGAATGCCGATGGGACGATCGAGGCGGGCGAGTTTTATGTAGAGGGTAAAGCGTTGGGTGATATTCATGATGATATTTTACGCCAACTCCTTTGCTAGTGAATGGGAGCGCCGACGTCCTCGTCGGCATCTGTCATCAAATGCCGACGAGGACGTTGGCGCTCCCATGCGGCACTGTATAAAATAAAACAGCTACAGTCTCAAAATCCCCGGCAAAAAAACTTCTGTCACCAGCAGCGGTGCACCATGCAAATAAAACAGGGAACGGCGAGCCCACAAAGTTGCCTGAAATTTATCTATCGCAGAGGCGCTTTGATACAGCGCATGCTGCGAACGCAAAGCCTTGAAGCGTAGCGGTCTGCGTTCAACTAGTGGATGCGTAAATAACATCGCGCCCAGCGGCTTATTGCCCAGCCCGCCGAGAGCAGCCCATGCGCCGCGCAAATGTTTGACAGCACAGGTGCTGTGGGCGAACACCACGGCTTGGTCATTGGCATAGAGGAACACTTCCCGCGAATAAGCGAGTTGCTGCGGTGCGATACCCAGCAAAGCGGACTCGTCATAAGCGATACGCGCGAGGCCGCTGCGCACCGGGCGCACGGCAAATTTTTCGCAGCGTTGCTGAATGCGTTGTGTCAGCGAGCCATGATCGTGCAGCCATGGCAGGAGTGCCGGTTCGCAACCTATGGTGGTGCCGTTCCAAAAGGTATCGAGCATGAGTTTCATACTTGCAGATAATCCGGTTTATTGGCCATCCATCTTTGCAAATGCGCACGTGCCGCCTCGGGAAAGTCACGCAACATTTCATCTGCCATGTTGCGAGCGGCATCTATCATAAGTGCATCCTGAGTGATATCGGCAAAGCGTAACATAGGCACGCCGCTTTGGCGCGCGCCGAGCAATTCGCCGGGGCCACGCAGTTGCATATCCTGCCGTGCAATCTCAAAACCATCGGTGTTTTCGTAGATGACTTTAAGGCGTGCGCGAGCCAGTTCTGACAATGGTGTTTGAAACAACAAGATGCACAGGCTATGCTCTGCGCCGCGACCGACACGTCCCCGTAGTTGATGTAATTGAGATAGCCCCATGCGTTCGGCGTGATCGATCACCATCAGGCTGGCGTTGGGTACATCCACGCCGACTTCGATCACGGTGGTAGCGACCAGTAGCTGCAATTCCTGTGCTTTGAAGGCAGCCATCACGCTGGCTTTCTCGCTATTGTTGAGCTTGCCATGCACCAGCCCCACGCGCAGGTCGGGAAAGATTGCGGTGAGGGTGGCGTAGGTTTCCAGTGCCGTTTGCAATTGCAGTGTTTCCGATTCGTCGATTAGAGGGCATACCCAGTAGGCCTGCTTGCCTTGTGAGCACGCGTTGCGCACGCGTTCTATCACTTCATCACGGCGTGAGTCATTGATCAATTTGGTCACCACCGGGGTACGTCCGGGCGGCAATTTGTCGATCACGGACACATCGAGATCGGCGTAATAGCTCATCGCCAGCGTGCGCGGTATGGGGGTTGCACTCATCATCAGCTGGTGCGGCTCAACCCCCTTGCCGCGCAGCGCAAGGCGCTGCTGCACGCCGAATTTATGTTGCTCGTCCACGATCACCAGACCCAGTTTTTTAAATTCAACCTGGCTTTGAAACAGCGCATGGGTGCCGATGGCGAGCAGGGTGTCGCCGCTGGAAATGCGTTCGATGGCGGCAAGTTTGTCTTTTTTCTTCAGGCTACCGGACAGCCATACCGGGCTGATCCCCAAGGGTGCTAGCCAGTCGCGCAGTTTTAAATAATGCTGCTCGGCGAGAATTTCTGTGGGTGCCATTAGCGCGACTTGATAGCCATTTTCTATCGCTTGCAACGCGGCCAGTGCGGCAACCACAGTTTTGCCACTGCCGACATCGCCTTGCAGTAAACGTTGCATCGGATGCGCCTGTGTTAGGTCGAGGCTGATTTCACGTAACACTTTTTGCTGGGCTTCGGTTAGTGCGAATGGCAATAGTTTTAGCAAGGCGTTAATGTGGAAGCCATGTTGTGGCAGAAGCGGCGCGCTACGCTGCTTGCGCTTGCTGTAATGAATGCGCATCGAAAGTTGTTGTGCCAGCAACTCGTCAAATTTGATGCGCTGCCACGCAGGGTGTGTGCGTTCCAACAAGGCCGCCTCATCGACATCGGGCGACGGGTTGTGCAGTAACTGCACGCTGTTGGCAAAGCTTGGAAACTTAAGACGGGTAATGAGTGTGGCAGGCAGCGTGTCGGATAATTCCACATCATTCAACGCGTTGCGTATGTGTTTGATCAAGGTGGCTTGCGGCAAGCCGGCTGTGGTAGGATATACAGGCGTAAGTGATTGTTTTAAAGGTGTATTTTCACCAGCAGAACGACACTTTGGATGCACCATCTCCATGCCGAAATAACCCATGCGCGCTTCACCCAGCGCGCGTATGCGTTTGCCGATGGCAAGTTGCTTTTGCTGGCTGGGATAAAAGTTGAGAAAGCGCAGATACAAAATGCCGCTGTCATCTTTCAGTTGGCATATCAAACTACGTCGTGGGCGAAACACCACCTCGGTGTGTATGACCTCGCCTTCCACTTGGCTGTCTGCACCGGGCTGTAGATCGTCGATGCGCACCAGCTGTGTTTCATCCTCGTAACGCAACGGCAGATGTAATATAAGATCAAAACGGTTATAAATGCCGAGCTTTTCCAGCTTGGCTAGTGTGGCCTTCTGGATGGTGGCGGGGAGAGTTAGCGGCACTGCCGAATCAGTATGATTTAGTTTTGCAAAAACATCACGCCATCGGCTTCCACCAATGCGTTGCGTGGCAACGAGGCTACCCCGACTGCTGCGCGTGCGGGGTAGGGCTGGTGAAAATAGGTGGCCATGATTTCGTTTACTTTGGCGAAATGTACCAAATCGGTGAGGTATATATTCAGCTTCACCACATCATCCATGCTGCCACCGGCCGCATAGGCGACGGCACGCAAATTCTGGAACACGCGGTGGATTTGCGCTTCAATTCCTTCCACCATCTGCATCGAGATGGGGTCAAGACCGATCTGGCCGGACAGATAGACCGTGTCGTCAACACGCACTGCTTGAGAATAAGTGCCGATGGCAGCAGGTGCGTCGGGCGTTTGTATGGTTTTTTTGTTGGACATGATTCGCTCCTTTTGTTGTGACAACCGCCTTTATAGCCCCAATCCTGCTGCCTTGTAAAATGCGGGGAGATTGCTCAGGTCTTCAAATACTGCGGTAGCGCCGGTGAAATCCTGATTTTGGGTATAAAGGTTGGTGGTGATGTAAGTCTTGATGCCAGCAGCCAAGCTAGAGCGCAAGCCATTGTTGGTGTCTTCCAGCGCGATGCAATCGGCGGGTGAAAGTTTTAGCTCGTTCAACACCCAGTTGTAAATATCCGGTGCTGGCTTCTTGTGCGGCACAATGTCGCCGCAACCGTTTGCCGCAAAATAACCAGCCCAGTTTTTACCCAGTCCCACTTCGAGCAGGGCATCCACGTTTTCAGGCGTGGTGGTTGTGGCGATGGCGAGTGTAATGCCTGCCTGGTGCGCATCGGTGATTAGCTGTTTGATGCCGGGGCGCAAGGGCACCTCGCCTGTGCGCATCATTGCGATGTAGTGTGTGGTTTTCACTGCATGCAGGTGTTTGACGAAGTCGGCCCAGTTATCCGGCTTTTTATACGCTGTGTTGAAATCGGAGATGAAATATTTGATACGCTCTTTGCCGCCGGTCACTTTCAGCAGCTTGTCATAGAGGGCGACATCCCAGTTCCAGTCCAGATTGTTTTCCGCGAAAGCTTTATTGAACGATTTGCGGTGTGCGTCCTCGGTATCGGCAAGGGTGCCGTCCACGTCAAAAATAATTGCTTTGATGTTAGCCATAAGAATAAAGTTTATAAATAAGAAGAGATAAAAGCAGCCACAGAGAGCACAGAGTACACAGAGAAAACCTCAGAGATGTCAGTGGTTTTCTCTGTGTACTCTGTGCTCTCTGTGGTAATGGTTTTGCTATTTCATGCCCGGCATCATACCCTTCATGCCGCGCATCATTTTGGCCATGCCGCCACCGCTGAACATTTTCATCATTTTCTGTGTCTGCTCAAACTGGTTCAACAGCTGATTTACATGCATTACTTGTACGCCTGCACCTGCTGCAATGCGGCGCTTGCGCGATGCTTTGAGCAGCTCGGGTTTTGCGCGTTCCAGAGGGGTCATCGAGTTGATGATGCCTTCGGTGCGGTTGATGGCTTTATCGTCAATTTTAGCTCCGGCTGCGGCCTTGCTCATCGCGGCAGGCAGCTTGTCCATCATTGCGGATACGCCGCCCATTTTGCGCATCTGTACGATCTGCATTTTAAAGTCGTTGAGGTCGAAGCCTTTCCCGCTTTGTACTTTTTTTGCCAGCTTTTCAACTTCGGCCTGATCTACATTTCGTTGCGCATCTTCAATCAGCGACAGCATATCGCCCATGCCCAAGATGCGTGAGGCCATGCGCTCGGGATGGAAGGCTTCGAGCCCATTCATTTTTTCGCTAACACCGACAAATTTGATCGGCTTGCCGGTGATGTGGCGCACCGACAAGGCGGCACCGCCGCGTGCATCGCCATCGAGCTTGGTGAGAATAATTCCGGTCAGAGGCAGCGCATCACCAAAGGCCTTGGCAGTGTTAGCCGCATCCTGTCCGGTCATCGCATCAACCACAAACAATGTTTCGATCGGCTTGAGGGCTGCATGCAGGTTTTTAATCTCGGCCATCATCGCTTCATCCACTGCCAGTCGGCCGGCGGTATCCACAATCAGAATGTCATGGTGATGTTTGCGCGCGTAGTCGTGTGCAGCCAGTGCAATGTCCAGCGGCTTCTGGCTGATGTCGGAGGCAAAGAAATCGATTTTCAGTTGTTCAGCCAGAGTGCGCAGTTGTTCGATTGCGGCGGGTCGATATACGTCGCAGCTGACCAGTAGCACTTTCTTTTTATTTTGTTCGTGCAGCAGTTTGGCTAATTTGCCGCTGGTGGTGGTCTTACCCGCACCTTGCAAACCTGCCATTAAGATGACGGCGGGTGGAACCGTAGCCAAATTCAGCGCATCGTTGTGCTCGCCCATCAATCGAGTTAGCTCGCGATGCACCACGCCTATCAATGCCTGGCCCGGGTTCAGGTTGCCGATGACTTCCTGGCCCAGTGCAGCCTGTTTGACCTGTGCGGCGAATTCTTTGACCACAGGCAGGGCGACGTCGGCCTCAAGCAGCGCAAGACGCACTTCGCGCAGCGCGTCCTGAATGTTGTCCTCGCTCAGGCGTGCTTGCCCACGCAATGTTTTTATTACGCCAGTAAGGCGTTGGGTAAGATTGTCCAGCATAATTTTTTCCTGTTCAGTGCGCAATTGGACGCGCACAAGATGGTGTAGAATTCCCCAAGTCTAAACACACTGACAAAAAATGTCTAACCTTCCTGTTTATTTAATTACATTTCTGGCTTACGGCGTGCTGTCGGTATTTTTTTTACGGCGGCAATTGGCCGTCAGTGCGGAAACAAAAAGCCACAGATTGTTGGATATTGCGGTGCTGTTGCCGCTAGCTCTGCATGGGTATCTGCTTTACCAGATTTTGTGGTTGGCGGGCGCGTTGAATCTGAGTTTGGTGAATTCAATGTCGTTGATACTGTGGCTGACTATCCTGGTGTACTGGTTGGCGCATTTTTTCTACCCCATTGCAAGTCTCAAGACACTGGTACTGCCACTGGCGGCGGTGGGCGCATTGCTGCCACTGATATTCCCCAGCGCAACGGTGCCGCAGGCTACTTCCTGGGCGTTTGATGCCCATGTGCTGGCGGCGATGCTGGCCTATAGTCTGTTTACCATCGCAGCACTGCATGCGGGTTTGATGTCGTTGGCTGAGAGCAGCTTGCACCGGGCTAAGTTGCCCTCACTGCTGCGTAACTTGCCGCCGTTGCTGACAATGGAGCAGTTATTGTTTCGCATCATCGGCGCAGGTTTTGTGTTGCTCACCTTGACGTTAGTTTCTGGCGCCATCTTTTCCGAACAAATCTTTGGCAGAGCCTGGCAATTCAATCACAAAATACTGTTAGGGTTGATTTCCTGGGCTGTGTTCGGGGTGTTGTTGGCCGGACATCGCTTCTATGGATGGCGAGGTCGCAGGGCAGTGAACTGGACGATGAGCGGCTTCGGATTTTTGCTGTTGGCCTATATCGGCAGCAAATTTGTGCTGGAAGTCATCCTGCATCGTTAAACTCACAAGCGGACGTCAGTACGGAAGAGTGTGCTGTAACTATCGGTTTTCACTATATTAATGTTTTCTTATATATAAAAATACCTTGTAGGTCACTAAGGTTAAAGAAGATTTTTCTTGAATCTTTCCTAATTCAAGATCAAAATAGCATACTTAGGAATCAAGCTTGGCCATATATGCATATGCGCCCGGCCTTTTTTAGTATGTGTATATTAGTATTTAATTAGTTAATTATTTATCAACAGTCAACTAGTTAAAGTCCTCGAATAGCAAACTTAGGGAACTCTCTATGTCAAACGAACTTAACAAGCCAGGCCGCATACTTAGGGCCCCAGAAAATTTTATTGATGCCTCGCTGAGTCAGGCAATTACAAAGGATGGTTTAAACGAGGAGCGTCGTAATTTCCTGCGTAAAAGCTTTGTTGTTGCCAGTGCCGTCGTGGCAGGCGGCGCGGCGCTTACTCAGGGTGTGATGGCTGCAACCTTTGAGGGTGACCCCAACATCCTGAGCCACACTGAATATGATCAGTCCTTGGGCTTGCCGGTTGCTTCGAACCCCTATGGCGTGCCATCAAAGTATGAAACCAACCTGCAGCGTCGCGAATCACCCGGACTGACCCAAGTGGGCGGTGCTTCTGTTTCGTTTGCGCCATTACAGGGTTTGTTCGGCATTATTACTCCCAGCGGTTTGCATTTCGAGCGTCACCATCAGGGTTGGCACGATATGGATCCGGCTAAGCACCGTTTGATGGTGATGGGCATGGTGAAGAATCCCAAGGTTTACACCATGGACGACTTGATGCGTTTGCCATCTGTATCTCGCATGCACTTCATCGAGTGCGGTGCCAATACGGCGACAGAGTGGGGTAACGTGGCGGTTCCAACCGTGCAGTACACGCACGGTATGGTGAGCTGCAGTGAATTCACCGGTGTTCTTCTGTCAACCTTGTTGGCAGATTGTGGTTTTGACAAGAAGAACGGCAAGTTCGTCTTGGCTGAAGGTGCCGACGGTTCCGGCATGACGCGTACTATCAGCATGGATATGGCGCTGGACGATGTGATCGTTGCATACGGTATGAACGGCGAAATGCTGCGTCCTGAAAATGGTTACCCATTGCGTCTGGTTGTGCCGGGTGTGCAGGGCGTTTCCAGCGTCAAGTGGCTGCGTCGTATCGAAGTTGGCGACAAGCCGTATGATACAAAAGACGAAGTAATTCACTACGTGGATCTGCAGCCTAATGGCTTGCAGCGCCAATATACTTCCATACAGGAAGCAAAGTCTGTGATCACTTCTCCATCCGGTGGTCAGGTATTGCTGGGCAAGGGTTTCTACAACATTACCGGTTTGGCATGGTCTGGCCGCGGCAAGATCAAGCGCGTTGACGTTTCTGCCGACGGTGGCCGTACATGGCGTACCGCAAGACTGGAAACACCCGTTTTGACCAAGGCGTTGACCCGTTTCAATATTGACTGGGTGTGGGATGGCTCTCCGGCCATTCTGCAATCTCGCGCAATAGACGATACCGGTTATGTTCAGCCTAAGTTGAATCAGTTAAGAGGCGTTCGTGGCACCAAGTCGATTTATCACAACAACGCGATCCAGTCCTGGAGAATCGCAGATTTCGGAGAGGTAACCAATGTACAAGTTAACTAAAATAATTCTGGCAGTATCACTGTCGGCTTTAAGCCTTGCAGCAGTAGCGCAACCTCTCCCGGGCATCGGCCGTACAGCCACAGTAAAAGAAATCGCAGCATGGGATATTGATGTTCGCGGTGACTTCAAGGGCCTTCCCAAGGGTTCTGGTAGTGTTGCCTTGGGTGAGAAGGTATGGGAGGAGAAGTGCGAATCCTGCCACGGTACCTTCGGTGAATCCATGGAAGTGTTCGGCCCCATCGTTGGTGGCACCACTAAAGCCGACATTAAATCAGGCCGCGTGTTGGCCATGTCCGACGGCTCGGAGCCAAAACGTTCAACCCTGATGAAGGCAAATACCTTGTCAACGATCTGGGATTACATCAATCGTGCGATGCCATGGAATGCGCCAAAAACACTGACCGTCGAAGAGGTGTATGCGGTTACGGCATATATTTTGAATATGGCCGAGATTCTTCCTGCAGACTATGTGTTGTCTGACAAAAACATTGCCGAGGTGCAAAAGCTGATGCCCAACCGCAATGGCATGACACAAGACCATGGTATGTGGAAAGTTAAAGGCAAGGCCGACGTCAAGAATGTAGCCTGCATGAAGGACTGTATCAAGAAGATAGAAGTCACCTCCGCGCTGCCTGACTATGCATGCGACGCACACGGCGATATCTCAGAACAGAACCGCCACTTTGGCGCTGTACGTGGTGCCGATAAATTGACTGCGTGCAACCCTACCCCAAGCATTGCAGAGTTGAACCGTATTCACAATACGCCATACCATGCAAAAGAAGGTGCACCAACAATTGTGGCAATTACCAGGCCAACAGCGGTCGCTCCGGTCATCGCAGAAACAACTGGGCTGGATTTGATCAAGCAGTACAAATGCTCCTCCTGCCATACCATGACCAAGAAAATGATAGGCCCGGGATTTGCTGAAATTACAGTCAAATACAAAGGCGATGCAAAAGCCGAGGCGCACTTGAGTAGCGTGATCAAGAATGGCGGTGGCGGTGTATGGGGCGGCTTCATGCCTCCGCACGGACACATCAAAGACGCTGATATCAAGAAAATTGTTCAAACGATTTTGAGCGGCAAGTAATTTCCTGCCGTGTTGTTGTCGGTGACAAAGACGACGTCCTGTGTTTGTACGTGCTCAATATGGACATGACGATCAGGATGGGCCAGCAAACACCGCCAGAGTTGAAAATTGCCACAATGAAAGTGCGTAATACGACCTGGAAAATGTGTGAAAAGGCGCTGCTGGAGAGTGCTAAGCGTTATGGAGAGGCGTTCAGCGCAGTCAGGCTGAAATAAAAAACGGATCGGGTTAATGCCCGATCCGTTTTTTTGCCTGTAATTTTAGATCGTTGTGCTGGTAATTGAAGGATAATTTATACACTGCATGTTGTCTGATGTTGGCATTGTCAAATAAGGACTGAGCTTTAAAGGGCGGCAAAGATATGCACTTTGCTGATGTCAAGAAAAGCAAGGTTGAAATGTTGCAAATATTGCTCTTGCCCTTCAGACAGGGTAAAATTCCCGCCCTTTCGCATTTGAATGTGGCTGTTTGGCCATTTGTTTTTGGCACCTTTTTAACGCTACTCTTTTCGCTGTAAACGATATTTATTGGGGAACCAAGTGAAGCATCCGTCCTTACCTGTTTTGCATGGCGCTGTGGCTTTATCTGTAGCGTATGACACTCTTCCAGCCGTTCAGTTGGCAACGCCCGTAAAGCAGGGACTCTATGATCCTGCAAATGAACACGACGCCTGCGGTATTGGTTTTGTGGCGCATATAAAGGGTAACAAGAGCCATGCGATTATTGAGCAGGGTTTACTCATCCTGAAAAACATCGATCATCGCGGTGCGGTAGGCGCGGATAAATTGATGGGTGATGGTGCGGGTATACTGATTCAGATTCCCGATCAGTATTATCGTGAAGAAATGGCCAGGCAGGGCGTGACCCTGCCGCCAGCGGGCGAGTATGGCGTGGGCATGGTGTTCCTGCCCAAGGAAAGCGCTTCGCGCATAGCCTGCGAACAGGAAATCGAACGTGCGGTGCGCGACGAAGGCCAGATCATTCTGGGATGGCGCGAGGTGCCGGTAGATAGCGAGATGCCAATGTCTCCCACGGTGCGTGCAACGGAGCCGGTGATCAAGCAGATCTTCATCGGACGCGGCCATGACATAAAAGTGACCGATGCGCTGGAGCGCAAGTTGTTTGTTATCCGCAAAGTATCGGGTCATGCGATTCGGGCGCTGAATTTAATTCACGGCAAAGAATTTTTTGTGCCATCACTTTCAGCACGCACTATCGTTTATAAAGGTTTGCTGCTGGCAGATCAGGTAGGGCTTTACTACAAGGATTTGCAGGACAAGCGCTGCGTGTCAGCCTTGGCCCTGGTGCACCAGCGCTTCTCTACCAACACCTTTCCCGAGTGGCCCTTGGCTCATCCCTATCGCCTGGTGGCGCACAATGGCGAAATCAATACCGTCAAGGGCAATTTCAACTGGATGCGTGCACGTGAAGGTGTAATGAAATCCGCGTTGCTGGGCGATGATTTGCAAAAATTATTCCCGCTGATCTACGAAGGCCAGTCTGATACCGCTTGCTTCGATAACGCGCTGGAGTTGCTGGTGATGTCGGGTTACCCGATAGCACAGGCGATGATGATGATGATTCCCGAGGCGTGGGAAAATCATACGCTGATGGATGAAAATCGTCGCGCCTTCTATGAGTATCATGCCGCGATGATGGAGCCATGGGATGGCCCAGCAGCGATGGCATTTACCGATGGCCGCTATATCGGCGGCACGCTGGATCGCAATGGTTTGCGCCCGTCGCGTTATATCATCACGGATGACGACTTTGTGGTGATGGCATCCGAAGCCGGCGTGTTGCCGATTCCTGATTCTAAGATTGTGAAAAAATGGCGCTTGCAGCCGGGCAAGATGTTCCTCATCGACCTCGAAGCCGGTCGCATTATTGACGACAAGGAAATCAAGGACACCTACGCCAATGCCAAACCCTACAAGGAGTGGATCAAGTCGGTACGTATCAAGCTGGATGAAATCAAACTCAAGGACAGCAGAAAACCAGAGGCGCCATCTGCATCCTTGCTCGACCGCCAGCAGGCTTTCGGCTACACCCAGGAAGACATCAAATTCTTGATGTCACCGATGGCGATGAATGCCGAAGAAGCAATCGGCGCTATGGGTAACGACTCGCCGTTGGCGGTGATGAGCAACAAGCTCAAGCCGCTGTATAACTACTTCAAGCAACTGTTTGCCCAGGTAACAAATCCGCCGATAGATCCTATCCGCGAGGCGATGGTGATGTCGCTGGTGTCCTTCATCGGCCCGCGCCCGAACCTGCTGGATACCAACAATATCAACCCGCCGATGCGTCTGGAAGTGTCGCAGCCGGTGTTGAGTATCGATGACATGGCACGTCTGTACAGCATAGACAAACTCACCGATGGCGCATTCAAATCCTATGCGATCAATATTTGCTATCCGGTAGCATGGGGAAAAGAAGGCATAGGAGCGCGTCTCGCTTCGTTGTGCGCAGAAGCGGTGGATGCGGTTGAGTCCGGCCACACTATTTTGATCATTTCAGATCGCAAAATGGACGCGGCCAATGTCGCCATTCCGGCGTTGCTGGCCACCTCGGCGATACACCAGCATCTGGTGAAAAAAGGCCTGCGCGCCTCTACCGGACTGGTGGTTGAAACCGGCTCCGCACGTGAAACGCATCACTTCGCTTTGCTCGCAGGCTACGGTGCAGAAGCTGTACACCCTTATTTGGCGATGGAAACCTTGGCTGATATGGCCAAGGGCTTGCCGGGTGATTTGTCGGCCGACAAGGCCATTTACAATTACACCAAAGCGATCGGCAAGGGCATGCTCAAGGTGATGTCCAAGATGGGCATCTCGACTTATATGTCGTATTGCGGTGCGCAGATATTTGAAATCATCGGTTTAAATTCGGCGATGGTGGATAAATATTTCAAGGGCACAGCTTCCAATGTGGGAGGGATAGGCGTGTTTGAAGTGGCAGAAGAAGCGTTGCGTACTCACATCGAAGCATTCGGCAATGACCCGGTATTGGCTAATGCGCTGGATGCGGGTGGTGAATATGCTTACCGCGTGCGTGGTGAAGATCATATGTGGACACCGGATGCGATTGCAAAATTGCAGCACGCAACCCGTGCCAACGATGCCAAATCATTTAAAGAATACGCAGACATCATTAACGACCAAAGCAAACGTCACATGACGTTGCGTGGTTTGTTCGAATTCAAGATTGATTCGGCAAAATCCATTTCTATCGACGAAGTTGAACCGGCAAAAGAAATCGTCAAGCGTTTCGTCACGGGTGCGATGTCGCTTGGTTCTATCGGCACCGAAGCCCACGCCACGCTGGCGATTGCGATGAACCGCATCGGCGGCAAATCAAATACCGGAGAAGGTGGTGAAGATCCCCGGCGTTACATCGATGAAGTGACGGGTGTGAAGATCAAGCAGGGCGCGACCATGGCATCCATCCTCGGTGCCGATAACGTGATGGTGGATATTCCCTTGCAGGCTGGCGATTCGCTGCGCTCGAAAATCAAGCAGGTTGCTGCAGGGCGCTTCGGTGTCACTGCTGAGTACCTCGTGTCAGCCGAGCAAATTCAAATTAAGATGGCGCAGGGTGCGAAGCCCGGCGAGGGCGGTCAACTACCCGGCAGCAAGGTGTCTGAATACATTGCGCAATTGCGTTCTGCGATAGCGGGAGTGGGTTTGATTTCGCCACCACCGCATCATGATATTTATTCGATTGAAGATTTGGCACAACTGATACACGACCTGAAAAACGTGAATCCACAAGCATCCATTTCAGTGAAGCTGGTGGCCGAAGTCGGCGTCGGTACCGTTGCTGCGGGTGTCACCAAAGCCAAGGCGGATCATGTGGTTATCAGCGGTCATGATGGCGGTACCGGTGCTACACCGTTGTCTTCAGCCAAACATGCTGGAGGCCCTTGGGAACTGGGCCTAGCAGAGACTCAGCAGACATTGGTGTTGAATGGACTGCGCAGCCGTATTCGTGTGCAGGCCGACGGTCAGATGAAGACCGGCCGCGACGTGGTGATTGCCGCGATACTGGGTGCAGATGAAGTCGGTTTCGCCACTGCACCGCTGGTGGTGGAAGGTTGCATCATGTTGCGCAAGTGTCATTTGAATACCTGCTCTGTCGGTATCGCAACGCAAGACCCGGTGCTGCGCGCGAAGTTTTCCGGCAAGCCTGAATACGTGGTGAATTATTTCTTCTTCGTCGCCGAAGAAGCACGCCAGCTGATGGCGCAACTGGGCATGCGCACCTATGACGAATTGATCGGCCGCACTGATTTACTCGACAAGGCCAAGGCGATTACCCATTGGAAAGCAAAAGGCCTGGATTTCAGCAAGATCTTCTACCAGCCTCATCACCCCGCCGAGATGGTGGTGCATCATGTGGATCAGCAGGATCACGGCCTGGACAAAGCACTCGACCACAAACTTA
Organism: Gallionellaceae bacterium; assembly: GCA_038925245.1. GTDB lineage: Bacteria > Pseudomonadota > Gammaproteobacteria > Burkholderiales > Gallionellaceae > 39-52-133. The sequence goes on along the minus strand of JBCKTZ010000029.1, from coordinate 4,299 downwards.
TTTCACAGGCAAAAGCTGCGATCGACAAAGGCACTAAAGTTTCTTTTGTGTCACCGATACGAAATGTAAACCGCACAGTGGGTGCCATGTTGTCCGGCGTCGTGGCCAAGAAATACGGCCATGCGGGCTTGCCTGACGACACCATCCACATCGAGCTGCAGGGCACTGCGGGTCAATCTGCCGGTGCTTTCCTTGCGCACGGCATCACCCTGGACTTGGTCGGCGAAGGCAACGACTACGTGGGCAAGGGTTTATCCGGCGGCCGCATCATCGTGCGTCCAACCAAAGAATTTCGTGGCAACCCGCTGGAAAATATCATCATCGGGAATACAGTGCTATATGGCGCGATTTCCGGCGAAGCATACTTCAATGGGGTGGCAGGTGAACGCTTTGCGGTGCGTAACTCGGGTGCGGCTACCGTGGTTGAAGGCAATGGCGATCACGGCTGCGAATACATGACCGGCGGCACCGTGGTGGTGCTGGGCTCAACCGGGCGCAACTTTGCTGCGGGTATGTCGGGCGGCATTGCTTATGTATACGATGAAGACGGTGACTTCGAGAAGAAATGCAATATGGCAATGGTGACGTTGGAGCCGGTGCTGAGCAGCGCAGAGCAGCAGGAGAAAATCGACCGAGGTATCTGGCACAGCGTATTGCGTGGAGCTCAGAGTGCTTCGGATGAGGCAATATTGAAGGGATTGATTCAGCGTCACTTTGACTATACAGCCAGCCAGCGCGCACGCAACTTGCTGGACAATTGGGATGCCAGTCGCAGCAAATTTGTAAAAGTATTCCCGTTGGAATACAAGCGCGCGTTGGGTGAATTGGCGGCGAAGGCAGATGGTAAAGCGAAAGCAAAAGTTCCTGCATAAGCTTTAAACATTTAGCCACAGAGAACACAGAGATCACAGAGAGAAAACAGCTTGAGTCTGTCCGTGATGTAGCGTTGTTCGATGTGTTCAGTATTATTTTGCGCAGATGATAAAAGCTGATTCGCACCTTTGCATTTCTCTGTGACCTCTGTGTTCTCTGTGGCATGTTTTTTTGTATTTTTCAGATGTTTAGCCTTGTTTGTTCTGGGTGAATTGAGGTAAGTAATGGGTAAAGTAACAGGCTTTATGGAATACAAACGGCAAGAGGAAACGTACTTGCCAGCTGCCGAACGTGTAAAAAATTACAAGGAATTCGTCATTGTATTGAAGGACGATCAGGCCAAGACAGAAGGCGCGCGCTGTATGGATTGCGGCATACCGTTCTGCACCACTGGCTGCCCGGTCAATAACATCATTCCTGACTGGAACGATCTGGTCTATCGCGGCAATTTTCAAGCTGCGCTGGAAACCCTGCATTCCACCAACAACTTCCCCGAGTTCACCGGCAGGATTTGCCCTGCACCCTGCGAAGCGGCCTGCACGCTTAACATCAACGAGGATGCGGTCGGCATTAAATCCATTGAGCATTTCATTATTGATAAAGGTTGGTCTAGCGGCTGGGTAAAGCCGCAGCCCGCTGCTGTCAAAACCGGCAAGAAGGTTGCAATCGTTGGCTCGGGCCCTGCGGGTCTGGCTGCCGCGCAACAACTGGCACGCGTCGGCCATGCCGTCACCGTGTTTGAAAAAAATGACCGTATCGGTGGTTTGTTGCGTTATGGCATTCCCGATTTCAAGATGGAAAAATCCCATATCGACAGACGTATGCAGCAGATGGAAGCAGAAGGTGTCGTGTTCTGTACCGGTGTTCTGGTAGGAAAAGATTTTCCGGCTCACGTGAATAATTGGGCGAAAGAAACAATTTCTGCAGAGCAACTCAAAAAAGATTTTGATGCCATTATTTTGACAGGTGGCGCGGAATTGCCGCGCGACTTGCCAGTTCCCGGCCGCGATCTGAAGGGCATCCATTTTGCGATGGATTTCCTGCCGCAGCAAAACAAAGTAGATGCGGGCGACACCTTGCCCGAGCAAACACTGGCAAGTGGCAAGCATGTGGTGGTGATCGGTGGTGGCGACACTGGCTCTGACTGTGTGGGCACCTCCAACCGTCACGGTGCGGCCAGCATTACTCAATTTGAAGTCATGCCGCGTCCACCCGAAAAAGAAAACAGACATCTGGTATGGCCCAGCTGGCCGCTCAAGATGCGCACTTCCAGTTCGCAGGAAGAGGGCTGCAAGCGGGACTGGTCGGTATTGACCAAGCGCTTTGTTGGCAACAACGGAAAAGTTGAAAAGCTGATTGCTTGCCGTGTCGAGTGGAAAGACGGCAAAATGATTGAGATCCCAAAATCCGAATTTGAAATAAAGGCGGATCTGGTATTTCTGGCGATGGGCTTTGTGTCGCCGGTGCAGCAAGTTTTGGCGGCTTTCGGCGTGGACAAGGACGCACGCGGCAATGCCGGTGCCAATACCGAAGGCGAAGGTTGCTACCGCACGTCAGCGCAAAAGGTATTTGCTGCGGGCGATATGCGCCGTGGTCAATCGCTGGTGGTATGGGCAATACGTGAAGGTCGTCAGGCCGCCCGTGCAGTAGATGAGTATTTGATGGGCAGCTCCGTTTTGCCCCGCTAACAACAAAGCAGTCCGCAGATTGCGCAGATTAAATAGATTCGAATTTGTGGTAAATCTATTTAATCTATGTAATCTGCGGATCAGGTAAAAAATAATGAATTTTAAAGTAAAGAACGACACCTTCCTGCGTGCACTGATGCGCGAGCCTACCGAATATACGCCAGTGTGGATGATGCGCCAGGCCGGTCGTTATCTGCCCGAGTATTGCGCCACGCGCAAGCAAGCCGGCAGTTTTCTGGATTTGTGCAAAAATCCGAATCTTGCCACTGAGGTTACTCTGCAGCCACTGGAAAGATTCCCGCTGGACGCTGCGATACTGTTCTCGGATATTCTCACCGTGCCGGATGCCATGGGTCTGGGGCTTTATTTTACCGAAGGCGAAGGCCCCAAATTTTCGCGCCCCTTGCGCGACGAAGCGGCCATCATGGCGCTGCGTGTACCGGACATAGACAAAGATCTGCGTTACGTAACCGATGCCGTGTCACAAATTCGAAAAGCGCTGAATGGTAGCGTACCGTTGATCGGTTTCTCCGGTAGCCCGTGGACGCTAGCTTGTTATATGGTAGAAGGTGAAGGCAGCAAAGAATATGCTCGCGTGAAAACGCTGATGTATAAAGAGCCCAAGCTGATGCACCATATACTGGAAGTCACCACGCAGGCGGTCATTCAATACCTCAATGCGCAAATTGAAGCGGGTGCGCAGGCGGTGATGATTTTCGATTCATGGGGCGGCGCGTTGTCGCATTCTGCCTATCACGAGTTTTCGCTGCCTTATATGCAGAAAATCGTGCAGGGTTTGAAGCGCGAGCAAGACGGGGTGAGAGTACCTTCTATCGTATTTACCAAGGGTGGTGGTCTGTGGTTGGAGAGTATCGCGAATATCGGCTCGGATGCAGTGGGACTTGATTGGACGATGGACATCGGCATCGCGCGTCAACGCGTGGGTCATAAAGTAGCACTTCAGGGCAACCTTGATCCCAACGTGCTGTTTGCCACCCCGGACGTCATCCACACCGAAGTTGAAAAGATACTCGCCAGTTACGGCTTTGGCAGCGGCCATGTGTTCAACCTGGGCCACGGAATCTCGCAATTTACCAATCCGGACAATGCTGGGGCGATGGTTGCAGCGGTACATGAGCTTAGTAAAAAATATCATTAAGGTCGCCCTTAAACCTGCCTGATAATCGTTGGTTATACACAAGACCCGCATAAACATTGAGGCCGCTGGGAAAATTCCCGGCGGCCTCAATGGTTTATATGTAATATATTGATTTTATTGAATTAATTAATAGCTCTAAAAATAGGCTCCATAAAAATACTGTATACACTGTTCATAGTTAGCGCACTTGTAAGTGAGTTACCCACATAGTTATCCACAGGATATGTGGGTAAAATAAAAACCTCATTCAACTCAAGGCGATTGGGAATGAAGCAAAGAAAATACTGGAGCATAATTAACTAAATGCAGATTGTTCGCGTTGCACTGGATATTCCGCTGTCAACAGTATTTGATTATTTTTTAGCGGAAAATATGAGCGTTGTCGAAGGGCAACGTGTCGTCGTTCCATTCAGGCGCCAACAAATCGTCGGTGTCGTGATGGAGTGTATGGTTGAGTCCACCTTGGACAGCAAGCGGATCAAGGCCGTGCACCAGGTTTTAACTGATGTAGCGCCATTACCCGCCGACATGCTCAAGCTGCTGCGTTTCTGTAGCGATTATTACCAGCATCCGCTCGGC
>JBCKTZ010000028.1:0-19369 GCA_038925245.1 Gallionellaceae bacterium | reverse complement strand
CACATTTGTGGCCCGGGAAATGGCTGGATGTTGGGTGTGGGGCGGGTCTTCCAGGCATGGTGTTGGCAATAGCTTGTCCGGATTGGAGATTTACATTATTGGATAGTAACAGCAAGAAAACTAGCTTTGTACAACAAGCAGTCATAGAGCTGGGTTTAAAAAATGTAAATGTACGATGCGCACGAGTAGAAGAGATGCAAACAGAAGAAAAATTTGATGGAATAATTTCTCGGGCTTTCGCCGATACAGCTGATTTTGTTAAACAAACGCAACATTTGTTGGCAAAGGCTGGGCGATGGGCGGCAATGAAAGGCGCACCTGAGCATGAGTTACAGAGCTTGCCTAGTGATATTGAAGTGGAGCGTATCATTCCTTTAAGGGTGTCAGGATTGGATGCCGCGCGGTGCCTAGTGATTCTGAAAGCGAAATAAATGGCCAAAGTAATAGCAGTTACCAATCAAAAAGGCGGGGTGGGTAAAACCACGACCACAGTCAATTTGGCGGCGAGTCTTGCAGCTGCTAAAAAACGGGTGTTATTGGTTGACCTTGATCCACAAGGCAATGCCACGATGGGCAGCGCAATTGAGAAAAGTAAGCTGACCATTAGCGTTTACGATGTGTTGCTAGGCACCCAGAGCGTGAGCGAAGCACGCATTTTTTCTAAAGCCGGGAAGTACGATATCTTGCCGGCCAACCGCGAATTGGCGGGGGCAGAAATTGAACTGGTGGAGTTAGAAAGCCGTGAAACTCGACTAAAAGACAGCCTGTTGCCAGTGCAGGATGAATACGATTTCATATTAATAGATTGTCCGCCAGCACTGAATTTATTGACGCTCAATGGGCTGTGTGCAGCCAAGTCAGTCATGATCCCGATGCAATGCGAATATTATGCGCTGGAGGGCCTTAGCGATCTAGTAAACACAATCCGCAAGGTCCGTGCCAAGCTGAATCCAGACTTGCAAATCGAGGGGCTGTTGCGCACCATGTACGATCCACGGAGCAGTTTGGCGCAGCAAGTATCGGGGCAATTATTGCAACACTTCGGCGATAAGGTATATCGCACCGTGATACCACGCAATATACGTCTGGCAGAGGCGCCAAGCTTCGGCTTGCCCGTCTTGTACCACGATCGAAGATCCAGCGGGGCAAAGGCATATCTGGCATTGGCGGGTGAATTACTCAATAACGCGGTAGTTGCAGAGCCTGTTTGATATAAAAGGCTGTGGCAAAGTTAGCGGAGATTCCAACAACCAAATTAAGCATTTAAATATCAACAAATTCAAATTGTTACGGATTTTCAGCGGATAATAGTGATATAGCAATATAAGAACAGCCTAAAGAAATAAACAAGTTAATACAGGGAAAAGTTATGACGAAGCCAGGTAGGGGATTGGGGCGAGGGCTCGATGCATTATTGTCGGGCAACAACGATAACAATGGCGAAGACACCTTGCGCGAGTTGAAAGTTACGCAACTTAAGCCGGGAAAATATCAACCGCGCAGTCATATGGACGAAACTGCGTTGAATGAACTGGCTGCGTCTATTAAGGCGCAGGGAATAATCCAGCCTATTCTCGCAAGAGAGTTGATGGATGGAAGCTATGAAATAATTGCCGGCGAACGGCGCTGGAGGGCGGCACAAATAGCGGGATTGCATCTCGTTCCGGTACTGGTACGCAAGGTGGAAGATAACGCTGCATTAGCAATGGCGTTAATAGAGAACATTCAACGGGAAAATTTGAATCCGCTCGAAGAGGCTGTTGGCATTCAGCGGCTAATAGACGAATTCTTAATGTCACACCAGACCGCAGCTGATGCCGTGGGACGTTCACGAAGCGCAACCAGCAATTTGCTACGCTTGCTTAAGCTACCCCAAGCCATACAGGATATGGTCATGGTAGGCCAGCTTGATATGGGACACGCACGGGCATTGTTAGCGCTTGAAGGCGTGCCGCAAATAACGGCTGCACACAAAATTGTTGCGGAGGAAATGTCAGTAAGAGAAGCAGAGAGGCTGGTTCAGCATATTCTGAATCCACAACCTGCGCATGTAAAGGAAAAGCCGGATAGAGATATATTGAATTTACAAGAATCACTGTCTCAGCTCATAGGTACATCAGTGCAGATTAAAATCGGCAGAAAAGGTGCGGGCAAACTGGTAATTGATTACACCAGCCATGACCATTTGGACGAATTGATTGCGCGCTTGAAATAAATTTGTATTGACGCTAACTATTAGCCACTGCTAATATGTCGGGCTTCGAGGGATTTAGAGATGGTCGACATTAGCGCGGTGCGCCGGATTATTTTGATTCAGGTCGCTGTAGCAGTTGTGATTGCTCTAATGATGCTGTTATTTCAAGGCGTTACAGCCGCAGTGTCTGCCTTTGTTGGCGGGGCAATCGGTTTTCTGACCAGCTTGATATATGCAAAAAAAATGCTAGCACCACTGGGTAGCGATGCAAAGAAAATAATCCGCGCACATTACAGCGCTGAAGCATACAAGTTGATATTCACAATCCTGTTGTTTTCCCTGGTTTTTACACAGTATAAAGAAGTGCATGCGTTGTCGTTATTTGCGACATACGCTGCAACGTTGGCAGTTTATTGGGTTGCATTAATTTTTGTGTGAATAGTTTATGAGCGCTGCGGGCCAAACAACAACAGAATATATCCAGCATCACCTGACCAATTTGACGGTAGGTGAGGGATTTTGGGCGGTTCATCTTGATACCTTGGTAGTATCTGCTGTGCTAGGATTGATCATGTTCGGCACAATGTGGCTGGCCACACGTAAAGCAACGGCTGGCGTACCAGGCGGAATGCAAAATTTCGTCGAGATGGTGGTCACCATGGTGGACACGCAAGTCAAGGATACCTTTCATGGTAAAAGTGATTTAATCGCGCCGTTGGCGCTGACAATATTTGTGTGGATATTCGCGATGAACGCGATGGACGTGATTCCAGTTGATTTCCTACCTTGGCTAGCGTCCTTGGTAGGGATAAATTACCTGAAAGTCGTCCCTACTACCGACTTGAACGCAACATTCGCGATGTCACTCACTGTGTTTTTGCTGATGTACTTTTACAGCTTCAAGGTCAAGGGATTTAAAGGCTTCAGCAAAGAAATACTGTTTTCGCCTTTCGGCAAGTTCCCTCTATTAGTTCCGGTAAACATCCTTTTCCGCATTGTTGAAGACATTGCAAAGCCAATATCACTGGCTTTGCGTCTGTTTGGAAATATGTATGCAGGTGAAATGGTATTTATACTTATTGCACTGTTGCCATGGTATCTACAATGGATGTTGGGGGCGCCCTGGGCAATCTTCCATCTATTGATTATTACCTTGCAAGCTTTCGTGTTCATGATGCTGTCTATTGTGTACCTCAGCATGGCGCATGAAAGTCACTAAAAAATTCGCTTTATTAATTAACTAAACCTCCAAGGAGATAAACATGGAATTAGCATTATTGTTGGGTAACGTATCGATCGCAGTCGCATTGTTGATTGGCATGGGAGCATTGGGTACCGCTATCGGTTTCGGTATATTGGGTGGTCGCTTCCTCGAAGGTGCTGCACGCCAGCCAGAGATGATCCCTACACTGCAAGTTAAAATGTTTATCGTAGCCGGTCTGCTGGACGCTGTTACCATGATTGGTGTTGGTATCGCGCTGTACATGCTGTTCGCGAACCCATTCATCGCAATCGTTAAGGGTTAATTCCAGGGGATAACCCACGGAATTAAGCAGCTTAAACTTATGCGAAAGGCACTATCGTGAATATCAACGCAACCTTGTTTGGACAGGCAATCACCTTTGCTATCCTCATCTGGTTTACCATGAAGTTTGTATGGCCGCCGCTGATGGCGGCCATGGCAGAGCGAGCCAAAACCATCGCCGATGGCTTGGCTGCTGCTGAACGTGGTAAGCACGATTTAGAGTTGGCTGAAAAACGCGCTGCAGAAATTCTTCGCCAGGGCAAAGCAAAGGCGTCAGAAATCATTGCAGTAAGTGAAAAGCGCGCCAGCGAAATAGTCGAAGAAGCCAAAACACAAGCGAGAGCTGAAGGTGATCGCATTCTTGTAGCGGCGAAAGCGGATATTGAGCAAGAAGTATTCCGTGCGAAGGAGCAACTACGAATTCAAGTATCAACTATTGCTTTGGCAGGTGCTGGAAAAATTCTGGGTCGTGAAATTGATGCTAAGGCACACAACGATCTGCTCGACAAACTCGTCGCGGAAATCTGATCGCCATGTCACTAGCCTTAACTGTCGCACGACCCTATGCCCAGGCCGCCTTTGAGCAAGCTCAAAAGCTGGGTGAATTAAAAGTATGGTCCGAAATGCTGCACGCGGCTGCGGAAGCTGTGGCTCTGCAAGATATGCAAGCTGCAATCAAAAGTACTCGTGTTAGTCCTGCGCAGTTGAACAGTATTATGTTCGCGGTGTGTGGCGGTAATTTGAGTGCAACTGCACAAAACTTCATCAAGCTATTGGTAGAAAATAAACGACTAGTCGTTTTGCCGGAAATTTTGGAAATGTTTGAAGCGTTACGGGCTGAAGCAGAAAAAAGTGTAGATGTTGTTGTGACATCCGCGTTTGATCTGAATGAAGCGCAAAAGCAAAAAATTGCTGCGGCACTTAAGGTCCGTATGGGACGCGAAATAAAACTCAGTTGCGAAACAAATCGTGAGCTGCTGGGTGGAATAGTTATTCGCGCTGGAGACAAGGTAATTGACGGCTCGGCGCGTACGCGCTTGTCTGAGCTGGCAGTTGCTTTGGCCTAATCATCGAAATATAGAATATCGAAATATTGAAATAAGGAAAACCAGATGAAGCTCAACCCTTCTGAAATAAGCAATTTGATTCGCAGTCGTATCGAAAATTTCGATGCGATAACTGAAGCCCGCACCGAAGGTACCGTGGTAAGCGTAAGCGACGGTATTGTCCGTATTCATGGCCTGTCCGATGTAATGCAAGGTGAAATGCTAGAGTTTCCCGGCAATACATTTGGTTTGGCTTTGAACCTGGAGCGCGACTCTGTTGGTGCAGTTATTCTTGGTGAATACGAGCACATTAGTGAAGGCGATACGGTTAAATGTACCGGCCGTATTCTGGAAGTACCAGTAGGCCCAGAATTGCGCGGCCGTGTCGTTAATGCATTGGGACAGCCTATAGATGGCAAGGGCCCGGTTAATGCAAAGATGACCGACAAGATTGAAAAAGTTGCTCCGGGTGTGATGGCGCGTAAGTCGGTAGATCAGCCAGTGCAGACAGGCTTGAAATCAATTGACTCTATGGTGCCTATCGGCCGCGGTCAGCGCGAATTGATCATTGGCGATCGTCAAACAGGTAAAAGCGCTGTAGCGATTGACGCGATCATCAACCAGAAAGGTCAGAACATGACCTGCATCTACGTAGCTATCGGGCAAAAAGCCTCGACTATCGCTACTGTAGTGCGCAAGCTGGAAGAACATGGCGCATTGGGTTATACCATTGTGGTAGTTGCTTCCGCGTCTGATTCCGCAGCGATGCAATTCCTCGCACCCTACTCCGGTTGCACGATGGGTGAATACTTCCGCGATCGTGGCGAAGATGCATTGATTGTTTATGATGACTTGACCAAGCAAGCCTGGGCCTATCGTCAAATCTCTCTATTGCTGCGTCGCCCACCCGGTCGTGAAGCTTACCCCGGTGACGTGTTCTATCTGCACTCCCGTTTGCTTGAACGTGCAGCCCGTGTTAACGCCGAGTACGTTGAAGAGTTTACCAAGGGTGCAGTTAAAGGCAAGACAGGCTCATTGACTGCTCTACCTATTATTGAAACAGCAGCTGGTGACGTTTCTGCATTCGTACCAACCAACGTGATTTCGATTACAGACGGTCAAATCTTCCTAGATGCAGACTTGTTCAACTCAGGTGTACGTCCAGCCATTAACGCGGGTATTTCAGTATCGCGTGTAGGTGGTGCAGCGCAAACCAAAGTAATCAAAAAGCTGGGCGGCGGTGTACGTCTGGCGCTGGCTCAATATCGTGAATTAGCAGCGTTTGCAGCTTTTGCCTCTGACCTTGACGAAATTACTCGCAAGCAATTGGATCGTGGCAAATTGGTTACTGAATTGATGAAGCAATTGCAATTCTCGCCTATGTCTGTTGCCGAGATGGCCGTCACCTTGTTTGCAGTCAACAAGGGATATTACGATGATGTAGAGGTTAAAAAGGCTTTGGCATTTGAATCGGCTTTGCTTGCTTACATTAAATCTAAGAATAAAGATTTGCTGGATACAGTCAATGCAGCTGGTGATTTGAGCGCCGACAATGAAAAGCTGTTGTCGTCTGCGATCGAAGCCTTCAAATCCACCGCAGTCTATTAAGCGGGGTTCATCATGGCAGGCAGCAAAGAGATACGCACCAAAATCAAGAGCGTAGAAAATACGCGCAAGATTACGCGCGCCATGGAAATGGTGGCGGCAGCCAAGATGCGCAAATCGCAGCAGCGTATGCGTGCAGCGCGTCCTTATGCTGAGAAAATACGTCAAGTTGCAGCTCACCTTTCGCACGCCAATTCGGAATATAAACATCCGTATCTGGTTAAACGTGAGGCGGTTAAGAATGTCGGGATTATTCTAGTTACTTCAGACAAGGGATTGTGCGGTGGTTTGAACACAAACATTCTGCGCATGGTTGTGTCGCGGATGAAGGAATATGAAAAAAATGGAATAGGTATCCGTGTAACCCCGATAGGCAACAAAGGTTTTAGTTTCATGAGTCGCATTGGTGCAAATATTCAATCGCATCTGATTGGATTAGGCGATACGCCGCGCATGGAAGCCATGATCGGCACGGTCAAGGTGATGCTGGATGCCTATGTTGCAGGAGAGGTTGACGCTATTTACCTCAGCTACAACCATTTTGTTAACACAATGAAGCAAGAGCCGGTGTTTGAACAGCTGCTGCCATTGTCCGATGCGAACCTGAGCACTGAGAGTAAAAGCTCATGGGACTATATATATGAGCCGGATGCTCAAGCAGTAATAGATCAAATGCTGTTGCGCTATGTTGAGTCTTTGGTCTATACGGCTATTTCAGAAAATCAGGCTGCCGAACAAAGTGCACGTATGGTGGCGATGAAAGCAGCATCCGACAACGCGAAAACCGTTATTGGCGAACTTAAGCTGATTTATAACAAAGCGCGCCAAGCTGCGATTACCAAGGAAATATCAGAAATCGTCGCTGGTGCAGCTGCGGTAAATTAAAACGAACGACAATAAATGTCGGTCACTGGGTGTATAGCAGTGACCGCGTACAGAATTAAATTATAAAGCGGGGAATCTTAAAATGAGTCAAGGCAAGATTGTTCAGTGTATCGGTGCGGTGGTAGACGTTGAGTTTCCACGTGATCAGATGCCTAAGGTGTACGATGCTCTTAAGGTAATAGTCGATGCGACTTCAGTTGCCGAGCGGGATCTGACACTCGAAGTACAGCAACAAATTGGCGACGGTGTAGTGCGTACCATTGCCATGGGTTCTACCGACGGTTTGCGCCGCGGTATGATCGTGGTGAATAGCGGCTCGCAAATTACAGTTCCAGTTGGTGTCGGTACGCTGGGCCGCATCATGGACGTTCTGGGTCGCCCGATTGATGGCGCTGGCCCTATTCCGGGTGATGAACGCCGTTCAATTCACCAGAAGGCTCCCAAGTTCGATGAACTATCTCCTTCTACCGACCTGTTGGAAACCGGCATCAAGGTGATTGACCTGATTTGCCCGTTTGCAAAGGGTGGTAAGGTTGGTCTGTTTGGTGGTGCGGGTGTAGGTAAGACCGTTAACATGATGGAACTGATCAACAACATCGCCAAGCAGCACTCTGGTTTGTCAGTATTTGCCGGTGTAGGTGAGCGTACCCGCGAAGGTAACGACTTCTACCACGAAATGAAAGACTCCAACGTTCTGGACAAAGTTGCGATGGTGTTCGGTCAGATGAACGAACCGCCCGGCAACCGTCTGCGCGTGGCGCTGTCCGGCTTGACCATGGCTGAAAAATTCCGCGATGAAGGCCGTGACATCCTGTTCTTCGTTGACAATATTTATCGCTACACATTGGCCGGAACCGAAGTTTCCGCACTGTTGGGCCGTATGCCATCAGCGGTGGGTTACCAGCCTACACTGGCCGAAGAAATGGGCCGTCTGCAAGAGCGTATTGCATCAACCAAAGTCGGTTCGATTACTTCTATCCAGGCTGTGTATGTTCCAGCAGACGATTTGACTGATCCGTCGCCAGCGACAACCTTCTTGCACCTCGATTCGACCGTTGTTCTGTCACGTGATATCGCATCCTTGGGTATTTACCCAGCGGTTGACCCACTCGACTCAACATCCCGCCAGCTAGATCCGCTGGTTGTAGGCGAAGAGCATTACACAGTTGCCCGTGGTGTTCAGCAGACCTTGCAGCGTTACAAAGAATTGCGCGACATTATCGCGATTCTGGGTATGGACGAATTGGCACCTGACGACAAGTTAACCGTTGCGCGCGCACGTAAAATTCAACGTTTCCTTTCCCAGCCTTTCCACGTAGCTGAAGTATTTACTGGTAGCCCTGGTAAGTATGTAACCTTGAAAGAAACTATCAAGGGTTTCAAGGGTATCCTCAACGGTGACTATGATCATCTGCCAGAGCAGGCCTTCTATATGGTCGGCAACATTGAAGAAGCCGTTGCAAAAGCAGCAACGCTCTAAATAGCAAGGAATTGGGGAATTAAATTATGGCAATGACAATTCATGTTGACGTTGTAAGCGCTGAAGAGTCGATATTTTCAGGCCTTGCCGAGTTGGTCATCGTTCCTGGTGAATCGGGTGAGTTGGGTATATATCCTCGTCATACGCCGCTGTTGACGAGAATCAAGCCTGGCTCGGTCCGACTCAAGCTGCCAGACCAGATCGAAGAAACCTTGATCTATGTTTCTGGCGGTATGCTTGAGGTTCAGCCCAATGTCGTGACTATTTTGGCTGATACTGCAATACGTGGCGGCGATCTGGACGAAGCTCGTGCACTTGAATCCAAGCGTGCAGCTGAAGAAGCGATGAAGAACCGTACTTCTGATATCGATTACGCAGCTGCTCAAGCTGAACTGCTGGAAGCAATTGCGCAATTGCGTTCGATTCAGCAGTTGCGGCATAAAAATCCGCATTAATCTATTGGTTAGTGCTATAAGGAAAACGGCTCAGGCCGTTTTTTTTGTTTATACTTCCATATCGCGTAATAAGATGAAATGAAGAATATGCTTAATATCGTTATTCTTGCGGCAGGTAAGGGCACCCGCATGCATTCGGACATGCCCAAAGTACTGCATGGTTTGGCAGGTCAGCCATTATTGCAGCATGTGATGGATACTGCGACTCAGCTTGCACCATCCAAAACTTGTGTCGTATATGGCTATGGTGGTGAAGCAGTACCACTGGCAATGGCGCAATACTCAGCCAGCTTTGTTTTGCAGGAGCCGCAGCTAGGCACCGGTCATGCGGTACAACGGGCAATGTCGCAGTTAGACGACGATAGTACAACCTTGATCCTGTACGGCGATGTTCCGCTGATTCAAGCCAGTACCTTAAAGCAGCTGTTACACAAACCGGATACATTGAGCCTCTTGACCTTGCATCTGGGAAATCCAACTGGATACGGACGCATCATTCGCAACAATGCAGAAAAAGTAACCAGCATAGTTGAACAAAAAGATGCAACCCCGGAGCAGCGTGCAATCTGCGAAGTAAATACTGGCATACTGGCCGCGCCTACGCACTTACTTCGCAGTTGGTTGGCAAAGCTGGGCAACGACAATGCGCAAGGCGAGTACTACCTCACCGATATTGTTGCGATGGCGGTGGCTCAAGGAATAGAAGTAAGCACTACCCAACCAGTCCATTCATGGGAAGTAATGGGGATCAATAGCAAGATTCAACTTGCTAAATTAGAACGTATTTGGCAACAAGAGCAGGCAAAGCGCTTGCTAACTCAGGGCGTTACTTTGGCAGATCCGGCACGTCTGGATGTCCGCGGAAGGTTAGTGTGTGGTCGCGATGTTGAAATTGATGTGGGTTGCATATTTGAGGGTGAAGTAAATCTGGGCAACGGGGTTAAAGTGGGTGCTTACACTGTTATTCGAAACTCAACTGTGAGTGCAGGCACTCACATATTGCCCTATACCCATATCGATACTGCCGAAGTGGGTGATAACTGCAGAATTGGCCCCTATGCGCGCATACGTCCTGGCACAAAACTGCACAATGATGTGCATATCGGCAATTTTGTGGAAATTAAAAACAGTGAAATTGCAAGCGGCAGCAAGGCTAACCATCTAAGTTATATTGGTGACAGTACGGTTGGCAGTCGCGTGAATGTGGGTGCTGGTACCATTACCTGCAATTACGATGGCGTAAATAAGCATCGAACTATCATTGAAGATGATGTATTTATAGGATCAGATACACAGTTGATCGCACCGGTAACAATTAAACGCGGCAGCACGATAGGTGCCGGGTCTACGATCACCAAGGACACGGCTGAAAGTGCATTAACCTTGTCGCGTTCGAAACAGATAACCGTAGCAGGATGGCAGCGACCAAGCAAAAAATCAACGTAACGGTATTCCTATAAAAAGCAGCTCGATCCGCAGATTGCGCAGATTAGATTGATTCTAAAACAGATAATGCTTTGTTTAATCGGCGTTAATCTGTTTAATCTGCGGACAACGGCGGTTTTTAGGATAATTGAACATTCACTTTGACCAAGTGAAACTTACAGGAATATAACTATGTGCGGTATTGTTGGTGCAGTTGCGCAACGTAATGTTGTTCCCATCCTTCTACAGGGCCTGCTGCGTCTAGAGTATCGCGGTTACGATTCAGCCGGCCTAGTGATTGTGCACGATAGCAAATTGCAGCGCGCGCGCAGCACAGGGCGAGTCGCTGATTTGACCCTTAAAAGTGCAGATATCTCCGGTCATCTGGGCATTGCCCACACCCGCTGGGCAACCCATGGTGTGCCGAGTGAACGCAATGCACATCCGCATATGAGTGGCGAAAGCATTGCTGTTGTGCACAATGGCATCATCGAAAACTACGAAGAGTTACGCACACGTCTCACCTCGCAGGGTTATATTTTTACCTCGGATACCGATAGCGAAGTGATCGCTCACCTTGTGCGCAGCCATTACAAAAAAGGCAACACCTTGTTGGCAGCCACTCAGGCTTCACTTGCCGAGCTGATAGGCGCTTACGCAATCGGTGTAGTGGCAGCTGATAATCCGCAACAATTAATTGCTGCGCGCAAGGGCAGCCCTTTGCTACTAGGCGTGGGCACCCATGAAAATTTTATTGCGTCAGATATGTCGGCACTCCTGGCGGTGACAAGAAATGTTGTTTATCTAGAAGAGGGCGATGTTGCAGAAGTCGGCTTGGATAAATACAAGATATTTGATGCTCAGGGGAAGGCAGTTATCCGGCAAGTGCATGTCAGCGAATTGAGCAACGATAGCGTGGAGTTGGGCGAATACCGCCACTACATGTTGAAGGAAATTTTTGAACAGCCACAGGCATTGGCAAATACGCTGGAAGCCGTGTGCAACAGCCAGTCGTTAATTCCCGGCATTTTCGGTGCCGAAGCCGCAGCATCCTTTGCGCAAGTAGACAGCATCTTGATATTGGCATGCGGCACCAGCCACAACTCAGGCTTGGTAGCACGTAATTGGTTGGAAGAAATTGCCGGCATCCCCTGTACTGTTGAAATCGCCAGCGAATATCGTTATCGCACCAGCGTTGCTAATCCTAAGACATTAGTAGTAACCATCTCCCAATCTGGTGAAACCGCCGACACCCTTGCGGCGCTCAATCATGCCAAATCCATAGGTCATCCACATACATTGGCAATCTGTAATGTTGCAGAAAGTGCGATTATCCGCCAGTCCAAATTAAGATTCCTGACACGCGCAGGACCTGAAATTGGTGTGGCTTCGACCAAGGCCTTTACTACCCAATTGGCGGGTCTGTTTTTACTCACACTGGTGTTGGCCAAACTGCGCGGTAAACTGAGCACTCAACAAGAGCAACAGCATCTGCAAGATTTACGTCATCTGCCTAGTGCGGTACAAGGCGTGCTTAAACTGGAACCCGCAATCAAAAAACTGGCTGAGCAGTTCGCCAATAAGCAACATGCTTTGTTCCTCGGTCGTGGCCTGCATTATCCGATTGCACTTGAAGGCGCGCTTAAGCTCAAAGAGGTTTCCTATATTCATGCAGAAGCCTATCCGGCCGGTGAGCTGAAGCATGGACCGCTGGCACTGGTAGATAAAGACATGCCAGTGATTGCGGTCGCACCTAATGATACCTTGCTGGAAAAGCTCAAATCAAATCTGCAAGAAGTACGTGCACGCGGTGGAGAGCTATTTGTATTTGCCGATGCCAACACCCGTATTCAATCCTCCGAGGGCGTACATGTCATGCAAATGCCAGAACACGCGGGATTTCTAAGCCCTATTCTGCACACCATCCCTTTACAACTGCTGGCATATTACGTAGCACTGCAAAAGGGTACAGATGTAGACAAACCACGCAACCTTGCAAAGTCAGTAACGGTAGAGTAGTCGCATAGTGACCATGCAGGGAAAAGCGATTGTGGAGTATGCCAGCAAATATTTGTCTGGCTAGCGCCAGCTTACACAAACCTGACAAGCAACACATACAATGGAGCTGATGAAGAGTGGTTCCTTTAGCGAACGCAAAGAAGAATAAGCCACTCAGCCAATCCTAGATCCGGTGATTAAATAATTAAATTTCGGATAACCAACTGATTAATATTGAATGCAATCAATATGTTACGATATTTCGGTCCATTTGATCGCAGGATTTAGGGTGAAAGTTTATCGATGCACCTTGGCATCTAAGCCATCGAGCACCATTTCCGCCGCACGCAGCACAGCCCTAGCCTTGTTCAGTGTTTCCAGCCATTCGCTTTGTGGTACTGAGTCAGCCACGATGCCGGCGCCGGCCTGTACAAACAGCGTATTATTTTTAACCACCGCAGTGCGTAACGCAATCGCCAGATCCATATCACCATTGAAGCCCAGATAACCCACAGCACCAGCGTAAATGCCGCGCTTGCTGGGCTCCAGCTCATCAATGATTTCCATCGCTCTAACTTTGGCAGCACCACTCACCGTGCCGGCTGGGAAGGTGGCTTTGAGTACGTCCATTGCACTTACGCCAGGCTTTAGTTTAGCTTCAACGTTGGAAACGATATGCATTACGTGCGAATAGCGTTCGATCACCATCTTGTCGGTGAGCCTTACTGTGCCGTGTTCGGCCACCCGGCCCACGTCATTGCGGCCAAGGTCGATCAGCATTAAATGTTCGGCCAGTTCTTTTGGGTCGGCCAATAATTCTGCTGCGAGATCTGCGTCTTGCTCTGGTGTTTTACCACGTGGACGTGTACCGGCAATGGGGCGCACGGTGACATTGTCGCCTTCCAGGCGTACCAGAATTTCCGGTGATGCACCGACTACATGGTGATCGCCCATATCGTAATAGAACATGTAGGGGGAAGGGTTGACGCTGCGCAGTGCGCGATACAGCGACAGTGGCGACCCGGGGAAAGGCTGCGCCATGCGCTGAGACAAAACCACCTGCATGATGTCGCCATCGAAGATGTAGCGCTTGGCTTTTTCTACTGCGGCCTTGAATGCCTCCTCGCCAAATTCAGAGTGTGCTACACAAGGTTCAAAAGGAGGCGAGCTTGGTATTATTAGCGGCTGGCGCAATGCTTGTTGCAGGGCGTCGAGACGTTGCTTGGCTTTCTGGTAAGCCTGCGGTTGAGCAGTATCTGCGTAAACGATGAAGGTCAGCTTGCCGCTGAGATTGTCTATGACCGCCAGTTCCTCGGTGAGCATTAGCAGAATATCGGGTGTACCTATTTCATCTTTCTTTTGTGTTTTCGCCAGGCGTGGTTCGATATAGCGCACCGTGTCATAGCCGAAGTAACCGGCGAGGCCGCCAGTAAATCGGGGCAGGCCGGACAGCGGGGCAACGTTGAATTGCGACTGATATTGCTGAATATAATCCAGCGGATTTTCAACCATCTGAGTGGTGTCGCCGCAAGGCTGAGTCAGCGTTACCTTATTGCCATTAACCGTGATACGTGTTTCTGCGGGCAAGCCGATAAACGAATAACGACCAAAACGTTCCCCCCCTTGCACAGACTCGAGCAGATAGGAGAACGGTTTGTTGGCCAGCTTTAGATACAGAGAAAGCGGCGTGTCGAGATCGGCAAAAGTTTCAACAACCAGCGGAATGCGGTTATAGCCTTGTTTCGCTAGTGCGTCGAATTCTTGTTCACTGATGGGGTGCAGCATGAAAACCTCCGGTATTTTGGGTGAGCACACAGTGCCCTCTGGGACTATTTATCCCAGACTGTCCATTAGGCTCAAACCCCTCCCAGTTGACCCCTCGCTACGCTCTCCCCTTGACAGGGGAGGAGCGTGTAGCGAGGGGCCTGGAGGGGGTTTGGGTTCATGTCAGATACGTTTGATTAGAGGCAATACTGCTGTCAGGTCAGGGATCACTGCATCCACGTTGAGGCTTTCAACCGGTTCACCATGATTGTAGCCGTAGGGAACACAAATAATCGGGCAACCTGCGGCGCGTGCAGCCTGCGCATCGCTGAGCGAGTCTCCGACCAACAGCAATTGTTCTATAGGTACACCGAAAAACTTTGCCGCATGCAGTAATGGCATCGGGTGTGGTTTTTTCTCCGGTAAAGTATCGCCCGACAGCACAATCTCGAAATACTTTGCCAGGCCTATGCCTTTGAGCAAAGGCTCGGTATAGCTTGCCAATTTATTGGTAATGCAGCCCAAGCGGAAGCCAGCTGCCTTCATCGCGTCCAACCCCTCGATCACGCCATTGAATGGTTTGCTTTGCAGCAATAACTCGGAGTAATGTTTTTCATAAATCGGTAGTGCTTTTGCAAACAGTGCCGCATCTGGTTCGGCATGCATATCACCCGTCAACGCACGCTTAACCAGCCAATGTATGCCATTTCCGATGTAGCTCATCAGCAAATCTTGCGACACGACAGCACGGCCCATGTCACGCAACATGCGGTTAGCGGATTCAGCCAGCTCCGGGGCGGTGTGCAGCATGGTGCCGTCGAGGTCGATGACGATGGCAGAAATGTTTAAGGGGAATTGCACCTTGCCCATTATTTGCCGACTTTCGCCAGTTCGGCGCGCATCTCGGCAATGATGGTGTTGTAGTGATTTTTGTCCTTGTCGTTGCGCTTGCTGAACACGGCAGAACCAGCCACAAAGGTATCCACGCCCGCTTCAGCAACTTCGCGGATATTGGCGGGGCCCACGCCGCCGTCAATTTCCAGACGGATTTTAAGGCCGGAAGCATCGATCATCTTACGCACCTGGCGCGCCTTGACCAGCGTATGCGGAATGAATTTTTGACCACCAAAACCGGGGTTAACTGACATCAACAAGATCATGTCCAGCTTGGGCAGCATGTATTCCAACACGTCCAGCGGTGTCGCAGGATTGAACACCAAGCCGGCCATGCAACCGTTTTCCTTGATCAGGCCGATGGTGCGGTCGATATGATCGGACGCTTCCGGGTGAAAGGTGATGTAGGTGGCGCCAGCCTTGGCAAAATCAGGAATGATGCGGTCCACAGGCTTCACCATCAGATGCACGTCTATCGGTGCGGTGACGCCATGTTTGCGCAGCGCTTCGCATACCAGCGGGCCGATGGTGAGGTTGGGCACGTAATGGTTGTCCATCACGTCGAAGTGAACAATGTCTGCGCCAGAGGCGAGCACGTTATCGACTTCTTCGCCTAGTCTGGCAAAGTTTGCTGCAAGAATGCTGGGGGCGATCTGGTACATGGCGAGTCCTTTTACAAGATTGAATTCGAAACGCCTATTCTACCCGAAACTCGGCTGTACGATAAATCACGCTGTAGCAAAAGGAATGATGCTGGCATGGCTTTACAAGTTCATTATAAGTGCCCTTGCTATAAAGTAAAAAATGCGGTGAAATGACGGAATGGAAAATAATACAGATTATAAAATTGAAATTGCTGCAATGGTAAGACACCTTGCGGAACAATCCGACGAGGCAGAAAACCGTTATGTTTTCTCCTATACCATTACCATTAGCAATGTTGGGGAGAGCACAGTTCAGTTGCTTGGCCGTCACTGGATCATCACCGATGCAAACAGTCAGGTACAGGAAGTGCGCGGGCAGGGTGTGGTGGGCGAGCAGCCAGTGCTCAAGCCCGGTCAGAGTTTTGGATACACCAGTGGCACAGTAATATCAACACCCGTTGGAACCATGAGAGGTAGCTATCAGATGGTGAGCGAAGACGGCACAAAGTTCGAGGCACCCATTTCGCAGTTTGTCTTGAGCGTACCGCGCGTTTTGCATTGATGTTTGCTCTCTAAAGTATGTCGTTGCAAACCAGTTATCGCTACATTGCACCGCTCTATGATATTTTTCTGGCTAGAGCAACTGCAGGCTCACGGCAGCGCAGCTTGTCACGATTGTCCTCGCCTCACTTACTAGGGCAGGGTGCAGCGCGAGTATTGATCAGCGGAGCAGGCACTGGCCTTGATTTCCCTTTTTTGCCACCCAACCATCAATACACGTCTCTCGATTTGACTGCAGCAATGCAGTTGCGCTCGTACAACAAGGCGAAAAACCTGAACATGAATTGGGTACAGGGTGACAGTATGGCCTTGCCGTTTGCCGAGGAGAGTTTTGATTACGTCGTGTTGCATCTCATTGTCGCGGTTGTGCCTGATTCAGTGCTGTGTTTGGCCGAGGCAGCACGCGTGCTTAAACCGGGCGGTCGAATTCTGATTTTTGACAAATTTTTGCAGCGTGGCCAGCGCGCCTGGCTGCGCCGTAGCCTGAGTTTTTTTACGGCAAAATTCGCGACGCGTATGGATGTGATTTTTGAAGATGTGCTGGAAAACATACCCGAGTTGGAAGTAGTATCGAACGAGCCAGCATTGGCAGGTGGCTGGTTTCGCCTGATTGAATTACAGAAGAAAGAATCCTGATTGAGTTACAACAGAAAGAATAAAGAACAATGATGAAAAACAAGCAAGTGTTGTGGTTGGGATTGATAGGCATGAGCGTTTTGCTGGCAGCGTGTAAAACAGTGCCTGTTGGCAAATCAACCGCCGCAGGAAAGATCCCCCCGGCCGTGGCGACGACATCTCCCGCAACAGTGGCTGCACCTGTCAGGCACTTGTTTACCCCAAGCACCTGGGAAATGTTGCCTGAATGGACAACCCTTGATCTCACACCCGCCTGGGCTGCGTTACTGCAAAGCTGTCGCGTGCTGAAAACCAAGCCACAGTGGCAGCAGGTCTGTGCAGAAACAGCGCTGGTGGATAAAAACGATAATGCAGCGCAACGCAAATTTTATGAAGACAAGCTCGCTCCTTTTCAGATCTTCAATCCGGATGGAACTGAAAATGGTGTGATCACCGGCTATTACGAGCCGCTGCTTAAAGGCAGCCGATTTAAGGGTGAGCGGTTCCGCTACCCGCTATATGCAGCGCCGGATGACATGCTGGAAATTGACCTGGGCGATGCCTATCCGCAACTCAAAGGCCAGCGTATTCGTGGGCGATTGTCGGGCAAGCGTGTTGTGCCTTATTTCAAACGTGCCGAGATTGAAGCGGGTACGGATGGGCTCAAGGGCCGTGAATTATTCTGGGTAGAAAACGCAGTCGAACTTTTCTTCCTGCAAATTCAAGGCTCAGGGCGCATTGAGTTGGCGGATGGTCGCCAGATCAAGGTCGGCTATGCAGACCAGAATGGCCATCCCTATGTTTCCATCGGCAAGAAACTAATCGAAATGGGCGAGATGAAATTGGAAGACGCCTCCATGCAAGGCATCAAGGCATGGGGAGAAAAAAATCCGAGCAAGCTGATGGCGTTGCTTGACTTGAATCCAAGCTATGTATTTTTCCGTGAACTGCCGGAGCACCTTACCGCACCCCTAGGTGCATTGGGTGTGCCGCTTACCAATGAATACAGCCTTGCGATTGATCCGAAAAGCATTCCGCTGGGCTCACCGGTATTCCTTGCAACAACATGGCCCAACACGGCCATACCGCTCAATCGCCTAATGCTGGCGCAAGATACTGGCGGGGCGATCAGGGGGGCGGTGCGGGGAGATTTCTTCTGGGGTTTTGGCGACAAAGCAGGCGCTCAAGCCGGACGCATGAAGCAGCAGGGACGCATGTGGGTATTGTTTCCTAAAGGCGGCGAGCCTGTGCAGCTTAAAGGGCTCCTCTAAAAGAGTCGCCCACCCTAATGTGGTCCTGGATTAGCGACTCGCTGCTGCAGTGAACGCCTTCTCAAGCTCGGCTGCGGGCATATACCCCGGATTGATCGTTCCGTCGGCAAAAACCAGCGCGGGCGTGCCGTTCACTTTCAGCTTTTTGCCCAGTTCCATGTTTTTGGCGATAGGCGCTTCGCAAGTTCCAGCAGGTGGAGTTACACCCTTCAGCATCAAGTCGGTCCATGCTTTGGCTCTATCCTTGCTGCACCAAACAGCGCGGGATTTTTCTTCAGACCCCTGGAAAGCAGGGTAAAGGAAAGTATAAATCGTGAGGTTGTCGATATTTAAAAACTCCTTTTCCTGCTTCTTGCAAAAGCCGCAATTGGGATCGGAAAACACAGCTATTTTGCGCTCACCTTTGCCCCGCACCACCTTAACTGCATTTTCCAAAGGCAGGCTATCAAAAGGGATAGCAAACAACTTGCGCGAACGCTCCTCGGTGATATTGCGCATATTCTTCAAGTCATACACCACCCCGTCAATCAAAAACTGTGCTTTGTCATCAGTGTAAAACAGATGATCCTGGGTGACCACTTCATAAAGACCGGGAATAGGCGATTTTATAACCTGGTTTATCTGGCCAATCTGCGGGACTTTTTTCTGTAGTGTGCTTTTTATTTCCGCCTCGTTTGCATAGGTGAAAAGAGAAAATGAGATGGCGAGTAACAACACAAATGCTTTAAGCATGAAGAATCCCTAGGCAAGTTAATTATAGAGCGTAAATTAATTAAGGCTCTATGTGGTTTGTAGTGGGTAGTGCGATAATTGCAGATTGCAGCATGAATAGTACATCTTTATTTAGCATGGCGCACGGACTGCAATCTCCTTGGCAAGTGGAGGATATTTCATTTTCCGCCGCAGGAGGTAAGCGAAAGGAACTTCACCTGCACATTGGTTTTGCAAAGAAAATGTGATCAGACTCTGAGGTCTCCCCTCAAAGTTGCAACGCAGGATGATCATAA
>JBCKTZ010000027.1:0-19437 GCA_038925245.1 Gallionellaceae bacterium | reverse complement strand
CCGCCTGCGCGGGAATGACGGATTTTCGCTGTGGGACAATCTGAATTCATATCAAGAATGTGTCGCGTTAGGCATATCGTGAGTGACGAAAGTAGTAATTTACCATCCAGATCAATGACTAGTGATTTTTGAATTTTAACCCATCATGGCAGTGGTAAAATTCAGTCTGAAATCACCTGAAAAATACCATGTCACAACCCAGCTTTATTCACCTTCGACTGCACAGCGAGTACTCCATCGTGGACGGCATTGTTCGCGTCGGCGACGCGGTGGAAGCTGCCAAGCGAGATGGCATGCCCGCGCTGGCGCTGACGGACTTGAATAATATCTTCGGCCTGGTCAAATTCTATCTGGCAACACGTGCCAAGGGCGTCAAACCCATCGTCGGCTGCGATGTGTTTATCAGCAATGAGGCCGAGCGTGATAAACCCTTTCGCTTGCTGCTGCTATGCCAGTCCCATGCCGGCTATCTGCGTCTGTGCGACCTGCTTACCCGCGCCTATCTGGAAAACCAGAACCGTGGTCGCCCGGAGATACGCAAGGCGTGGCTGCAAGGAGGCACCGAGGGGCTGATCGCATTATCGGGTGCGCATCTGGGCGAAGTAGGCACTAGCTTGCTGAATGGCAATGCAGCCGGCGCACGTGTGCTGGCGCAAGAATATGCAGATCTGTTTCCCTCGCGTTTTTATCTTGAAGTGCAACGCTATGGCTTTGCACGCGAAGAGCTGCATCTGCGTGCTTCGGTTAAGCTGGCGGCTGAATTGTCGCTGCCGGTGGTTGCCACCCATCCGGTGCAGTTTCTCAGCATGGATGACTACAAGGCGCATGAAGCTCGGGTGTGCATTGCCGAAGGCTATGTACTGAATGACAAGCGCCGCGTAAAAGCTTTTACGCCACAGCAATATTTCAAGACCCAGGCGGAAATGAAGCTGCTGTTTGCCGACCTGCCTGAAGCACTCACCAACAGTGTAGAAATTGCCAAACGCTGCAACCTCACCCTGCAGCTGGGCAAGCCCTACCTGCCTGATTTTCCCACACCCGACGGCATCAGCCTGGATAGTTTTCTGCGTAGCGAATCCGAAGCAGGACTGGTGCTGCGCATGGCAGTGCTGTATCCGGACGAAAAATTGCGTGCCGCAAAAATGCCCGAATATGCAGCGCGGCTGGCGTTCGAGATCGAGACCATCATCAAAATGGGCTTCCCCGGTTATTTTCTGATTGTGGCGGATTTTATTCGCTGGGCTAAAAATAACGGCGTGCCGGTAGGCCCGGGCCGCGGCTCCGGCGCGGGCTCGCTGGTGGCGTATTGCTTGAATATTACCGATCTCGACCCGCTGCGTTATGAGCTGCTGTTCGAGCGTTTCTTAAATCCAGAACGCGTCTCCATGCCCGACTTTGACGTGGACTTTTGCCAGGAAGGACGCGAACGCGTAATCGATTACGTGAAGCAAAAATACGGCGCAGCCAGCGTGTCGCAGATCGTCACCTTTGGCACGCTGTCATCCAAGGCGGTAATTCGCGACGTTGGCCGTGTGATGGATTTTCCATATGGCTTATGCGACCGTCTATCAAAGTTAGTGCCACTGGAAGGCGTGAAGCCGGTGTCGCTCAGAAAAGCGCGCGAGATGGAGCCGGAATTCAACGCCATCATCGGCGCTGAGGAGGGGGTGGGCGAGTTGCTGGAACTGTGTGAGCGCTTGGAAGACTTGACCCGAAATGTTGGAATGCACGCCGGTGGCGTGCTCATCGCGCCGGGCAAGCTGTCTGACTTCTGCCCGCTGTATTGTGCCGAGGGTAGCCAAAATGCCGTCAGCCAGTTTGACAAAGACGACGTGGAAAAAATCGGCCTGGTGAAGTTCGACTTTTTGGGTCTGCGTACCCTCACCACCATCGACTGGGCGGTACGCTATGTAAAGCAGGGACAAGGAGCAAGGGACAAGGAGCAAGGTACAAGGGACAAGTTACAAGGTACAAGGGACAAGGAACAAGACAGTGCGGAGGGTTTCCCCTTGCCCCTTGCCCCTTGCACCTTGGACCTTACTCCTTTTTCTATAGAAACAATTCCGCTCGACGACAAGCCCACCTATAAGCTGCTGAAAGCCGCCAACACCACTGCCGTGTTTCAGCTCGAATCGCCGGGCATGAAAAAGCTTATCGTCAAGCTCGAGCCGGATACCTTCGAAGACATCATCGCGTTGGTTGCGCTATACCGTCCCGGCCCTCTGGAATCGGGCATGGTGGAAGATTTTATCAACCGCAAACACGGCCGCGCCAAGGCCGATTATTTTCATCCCGATCTGGAAGTATCGCTCAAGCCCACTTATGGCGTCATCGTGTATCAAGAGCAGGTGATGCAGATCGCGCAGATTATCGGCGGCTACTCGCTCGGCGCTGCGGATTTGCTGCGGCGTGCGATGGGCCATAAAAATGTTGACGAAATGGCGCAGCAGCGCAGCATCTTTGTCGAGGGTGCGGTTAAGCGCGAGATCAAGGAAACGCTGGCCACGCAACTGTTCGACCTGATGGAAAAGTTTGCCGGTTACGGTTTCAACAAATCGCACTCTGCCGCCTATGCGCTGGTGTCATACCAGACTGCCTATCTCAAGGCGCATTACCCCGCTGCGTTTATGGCGGCCACGCTGTCGTCCGACATGGACAATACCGACAAGGTGCGCATCAACTATGAAGACACCGTGGCACAAAATCTCACCGTGCTGCCGCCGGACATCAACAGCTCGGACTACCGCTTTGCCCCAGTCGATGAAAAAACCGTAGCCTACGGTCTGGGTGCGGTGAAGGGCACGGGCGAAGCGGCGGTGATCAATATTGTGGAAGCACGCAAGGCGGGCGGGCCGTTCAAGAGCCTGTTTGACTTTACGCGTCGTGTCGACAAGCGGCTGGTCAATCGCCGCGCCATCGAGGCACTGATACGCGGCGGCGCGTTTGATGTGCTGTGCGACAACCGTCATCAGTTGCTGGCGTCAGTAGACGACGCCATGACCAGCGCCGATCAGCAAGCCCGCTCCGTCAATCAGAATAGCTTATTCGGCGACGACGCAGGTGCAGCCATGCCCGACCTGCTGAAGAATGTGCCGCAGTGGAACCTGCGTGAAAGATTGCAGGAAGAAAAAGCCAGTCTAGGCTTTTACCTCAGCGGACATCCTTATCAGGAATTCGCCGCAGAACTCGCGCCCTTCATCAAGCACCGCTTGGTCGACATCACCCCGCAAATGTTGCCGCAGCAAAACGGCAATGGCAGGCGTGCTCCTCCATTAAATGTGTTGCTGGCCGGCATGGTATCCGATGTGCGCATCCAGCAAACACGACGCGGCCGCATGGCGATCGTAAAAATCGAAGACGGCAGCGCGCAACTGGAGGTGACCTTGTTTAACGAACTCTACGAAGCCAGCCGCCCGTGGATACGCGATGGCGAGTTGCTGGTAGTGCAAGGCAAAGCCAGCATGGACGACTACTCCGGCAACATGCGCGTCACCGGAGAAGAGGTGATGGACTTCGCCTCCGCCCGAGCAGCCTTCGCCAGGCGCCTGGAAGTAAACTGCGCCGAGCAGGATGCCGCCATCGTCGCAAAACTAAAAGAATTATTCACCCCTTATCGCGGTGGCAAATGCCCGGTGGTAATTCATTACCGCAACCAGACGGGCAGTGCGCAATTGAAATTGGGTGAGGCGTGGAATGTCACGCTGCCGGATGGCATGCTGAATGATTTGCGCGGGTTGCTGGGGGAGCGGAATGTGCGGGTGGTTTATGGTTAATTACGATTAAATATGTAACATATTGATTATATTGAATATTTTATTCGTGGCAATAGTTTTAATTTCTATGTGAATCAATGAGCTGTGAGAAAAGTTCTGCACCCCGCAGGGTTCTTGTCCTATGCGAAGCAGAGCGTAGTGTAGGAGACTGCTAGCCAGCAACATTAATGTTGGCGTAATATGCGCATATCAATTGAGCAGGAGTTTGTCATGCCCTATATAGCTACACCAACAAAAAAAGCGACTAACATTACTTTATCTGCCGATGTGCTGGCTGATGCCAAAATTTTTGGAATTAATATTTCTAAAACCTGTGATGCTTACCTGCGCGATCTGGTGAAGAAGGAGCGTGAACGCAGCTGGCTGGCAGAGCATGCTGAGTATATTGCAGCACACAATCAAAGCATCGAAACAGAAGGTTTGCCGCTCGATCAGTACCGGACATTCTGAGATGGCCAGATTTGATGTGTATGTAAACCCGGGACATGATAAAAAGGCGGATGTGCCTTTTCTGCTAGATGTTCAGAGTGACTTTCTGGCAGACCTGGGTAGCCGTGTGGTAGTGCCGTTGCGTAGGGTCGATCGTTTTGCAACGGCAAATTTTCCGACTAACCTTGCGCCAATTTTTGAAATACAAGGGGTAAAGTGTTTTATGGAAACGCCAAAACTCGCCGCTGTTCCTGTGAAGATTCTCAAAACACCTCTGGCATCGCTATCCGAATATCACGGCAGTATTACTTCCGCTCTCGATTTTCTATTTCAGGGATTTTGAGATTCTTGATTAGTTTTTGTAGGGTGCGTCACACGCACCATGGTGCGCACGGCGCACCCTACATGACATATTTTAGATATGCAGATCTATTTAACCTTCATGCCAGGCTGCGCACCCTCATCCGGACTTAGAATAAATAAGCCCGGGGTTTCTCCAGAAGCTGCCAGTACCATACCTTCAGACATGCCAAATTTCATCTTGCGCGGTGCAAGGTTGGCCACCATCACGGTCATGCGACCTTTCAGTTTTTCTGGATCGTAGGCGGATTTGATGCCAGCGAAAACGGTGCGCGGTTTTTCTTCACCAATATCCAACGTCAGCTTCAATAATTTTTCTGCGCCTTCCACATGCTCGGCATTGATGATACGCGCCACGCGCAAATCAATTTTATTGAAGTCGTCGATCGAAATAAATGGCGCGATAGCGCTAACCTTTGCATTCTCCTCCACAGCAGGAGAGGGTGGTTGAATAGATGCAGCATGTTGTTGCGCTTCTGCATGACGTGCTGGCGAATGGATCTCTGCTGTGGTTTGCAAATTTTCCTGATTCGCTTCTACCAAGGCCGTAATTGATTTTGGATCGATGCGGGTCATCAGGTGCTGATAGGGGTTGATGGCATGAGCAAATAACAAATCTCCCGCATTTTCCCAGCTCAATGCTTCAATATTGAGGAAGGCTTCTACTTCCTTGGCCAGTACGGGAAGGATGGGTTTTAGATACAGGGTAAGCAGGCGGAACAGATTCAAACTCACGCTACATGCTTCCTGCAACGCGGCCTCTTGTCCTTCTTGTTTGCTTAATACCCAGGGAGCCTTGTCGTTGACATACTCATTGGCGAGGTCGGCAAGGCGCATGATTTCGCGTACGGCTTTGCCAAAATCGCGCTCTTCGTAACAGCTGGCTATTAGCTCACCGGTGTTGACAGCAGTTGCCATCAATTCAATAGCACGCGCGTCCTTGATGTCTGTTTTTGCGGCCAGTTTCCCATCAAATTTCTTGCTGATAAATCCTGCGGTGCGGCTGGCGATGTTGATGTATTTGCCGATCAGATCGCTGTTCACCTTGGCCACAAAATCATCTAGGCTAAGGTCAAGATCTTCCATGCTGCCGTTCAATTTTGCCGCATAGTAGTAGCGCAAGTACTCGGTATTTTTGATGTGCGTGACATAGCTGCTGGCGGTAATAAAAGTGCCGCGCGATTTGCTCATTTTTTCGCCATTGACGGTGAGGAAGCCGTGCGCAAAAAGTTTGGTCGGGGTGCGGTAGCCGGCGTGTTGCAACATCGCCGGCCAGAACAGTGCGTGGAAGTACAGGATGTCCTTGCCGATGAAGTGGTAGAGTTCGGCATCCGAGCCTTGCTTCCAGTAGTCGTCGAAGTTGATGCCAGTCGTGTTACACAGCTGCTTAAAGCTGCCCATATAACCCACCGGCGCATCTAGCCACACATAAAAATATTTGCCTGGCGCATCGGGAATTTCAAAACCGAAGTAGGGCGCATCACGCGAGATGTCCCAGTCGGTGAGTTTGTTTTCACCTTCCGTGCCCAGCCATTCCTGCATCTTGTTGGAAGCTTCAGATTGCAGCGTGCCGCTGGTAGTCCACTCCTGCAAAAATTTCTGGCAGCTGGGTGCGGAAAGTTTGAAGAAGAAATGTTCAGAAGCGCGCATCACCGGCTTTGCACCTGAAATAGCGGAGTAGGGATTTATAACTTCTGCTGTCGTATAGGCTGCACCGCACACTTCGCAATTATCGCCATACTGATCTTTCGCGCCGCACTTGGGGCATTCGCCTTTGATGAAACGGTCGGACAGGAACATTTCCTTGACCGGGTCATAATATTGCTCGATGGAGCGTTTATCGATCAGGCCATTGCTTTTTAGTTTGTTATAAATCCCATTGGCAAATTCTCGCGTTTCAGTCGAATTGGTCGAGCCGTAATGATCGAAATTGACATGAAAGGCTTTGAAGTCGTCGTAGTGTTCCTGCCACACGCGGGCGATCAATTGCTCCGGCGTGATGCCTTCTTTTTCAGCGCGTAGCATGATGGGTGTGCCGTGGGTATCATCGGCGCAAACATAGTGGCAGCTGTTGCCTTGCATCTTCTGGAAGCGCACCCAGATGTCGGTCTGGATGTATTCAACCAGATGGCCGAGATGGATACTGCCGTTGGCGTAAGGCAAGGCCGAGGTGACCAATATTTTTCGTGCTGGCTTGGGAGTGCTGCGGGTCATAATTGCCTTGTAACTGAGATGGTTTTGGTATTGTATCAAACCCTACGCATTTAGTCGGAATTAGGTAGAATCTCGTTTTTGAATTTTACATACTGAATACCCAGGAGAAACACATGGCTTTTACAGATGCAGACGTGCAAGGTGCTTTAAAACAATTGATCGATCCCAACACCAAAAAAGATTTCGTGTCGGGCAAGGCGATCAAAAATATCAAAGTGAGTGGTGATGATGTGACGCTGGATGTGACCCTGGGTTATCCAGCAAAGAGCGTGTGGGCAGAGATCAAGACGATGGTAGAAGATCACCTGCGACTTGCGATTCCTGGCGTGGGGAAAATCGAAGCCACCGTGAGCAGTAAAGTGGTGGCGCACGCGGTGCAACGCGGCGTGAAGATGGTGGACGGCATCAAGAATATTATTGCGGTTGCCAGCGGCAAGGGCGGTGTGGGCAAATCAACCACGGCCGTTAATCTGGCGCTGGGCTTGGCGGCAGAAGGTGCGCGTGTCGGCATTCTGGATGCAGATATTTACGGCCCTTCTCAACCCACCATGCTCGGCGTTAAAGGCACACCAAAATCCAGCGATGGTAAATTTATGGAGCCCATGATTGGGCACGGCCTACAGGCCATGTCTATCGGTTTTATGATCCCCGGCGACGACCAAGCCATGGTTTGGCGCGGCCCCATGGTGACGCAGGCGCTGGAGCAATTGCTGAACCAGACACGTTGGGATAATTTGGATTATTTGATCGTTGACATGCCGCCAGGCACCGGCGATATTCAACTGACACTTGCACAAAAAGTGCCGGTAACCGGCGCAGTAATTGTGACCACGCCGCAGGACATCGCGTTGCTGGACGCGCGCAAGGGTCTCAAGATGTTTGAAAAAGTCGACATCAAGATTCTGGGCATTATTGAAAACATGAGTACCCATATCTGCTCTAAGTGCGGTCATGAAGAACATATCTTCGGCGCAGGCGGTGGCGCCAAGATGTGTGCGGATTACAATGTTGAATTCCTCGGTTCATTGCCTCTGGACATCAAGATACGTGAACAGGCCGACTCCGGTAATCCGACAGTTGTCGCAGAACCGGATGGCTTGATCGCCAAAGAGTACAAACAAATGGCACGCCGTATCGCGGTTAAGATCGCTGAGATGGCGCAAGACCACAGCGCAGTTTTCCCCAAGATTGTGGTCAAGAGTACGTAAGAGGGGCAAGGTACAAGGTACAAGGTACAAGGTACAAGGTACAAGGTACAAGGTTCAAGGTACAAGGTTCAAGGTTCAAGGTTCAAGGTACAATGCAGGAGGAACGGCTCACCGTTTTTCCTTGCGCCTTGCCCCTTGCACCTTGTACCTTTTTTTATTGTGGAGCAACAAATGAAATTTAACTTCCCCATCATTATCATCGACGAAGACTTCCGCGCTGAAAATGCCAGCGGTCTTGGGATACGCTCTTTGGCTGATGCCATTCAGAAAGAAGGCATCGAAGTGATCGGGGTGACCAGTTACGGCGATCTGACTTCTTTTGCGCAGCAGCAAAGTCGCGCATCGGCATTTGTGTTGTCGATTGATGACGAAGAGTTTGGCTCAGGCAGTGTAGAGGATACCGAAATTGCATTGAAAACATTGCGTGCTTTTGTTGCCGAGATACGCCACAAGAATGCGGACATTCCGCTTTATCTGTATGGCGAAACGCGAACCTCGCGTCACATCCCCAATGACATTTTGCGCGAACTGCATGGCTTTATTCACATGCATGAAGACACGCCGGAGTTTGTGGCGCGCCATATTATTCGCGAGGCAAAATCCTATCTGGATACGCTGGCGCCGCCGTTTTTCCGCGCGCTGGTGAACTATGCGCAGGATGGCTCCTATTCCTGGCATTGTCCCGGACACTCCGGCGGCGTGGCCTTCCTGAAGTCGCCGGTCGGGCGCATGTTCCATCAGTTCTTTGGTGAAAACATGCTACGTGCCGACGTGTGCAATGCGGTAGATGAGCTCGGTCAGTTACTGGATCACACCGGCCCGGTGGCGGCTTCAGAATTGAATGCCGCGCGCATTTTTAATGCGGATCATTTGTTTTTTGTAACCAACGGTACCTCCACTTCGAACAAAATCGTGTGGCACTCCACCGTCGCGCCGGACGACATCGTGGTGGTGGACCGCAACTGCCATAAATCCATATTGCACGCCATTATCATGACCGGTGCAGTGCCGGTATTCATGACGCCGTCACGCAATCACTATGGCATTATCGGCCCGATTGCGCTGGAAGAATTCAGCATGGAAACCATCCAGCGCAAGATAGATGCGAATCCGTTTATCAAAAATAAAAAACAAAAGCCGCGTATCTTGACCATCACTCAAAGCACCTACGACGGTGTGTTGTATAACGTCGAAACCATCAAGCAGATGCTGGATGGAAAAATCGACACGCTGCATTTCGACGAAGCCTGGCTACCACATGCCACCTTCCACGATTTCTACAAAGACATGCACGCCATCGGCCAGAATCGGCCGCGCACCAAACAGTCGATGATATTTTCCACTCAGTCCACGCACAAGATGCTGGCAGGTTTATCGCAGGCCTCGCAAATTCTGGTGCAGGACAGCGAAGAGCGCAAGCTTGATCGCGATTGTTTCAACGAAGCCTACTTGATGCACACTTCCACCAGCCCGCAATACGCCATCATCGCCTCGTGCGATGTGGCAGCGGCAATGATGGAACCGCCGGGCGGCACTGCATTGGTGGAAGAGTCCATCGCCGAGGCGCTCGATTTCCGCCGCGCCATGCGCAAGGTGGATGCGGAGTTTGGCGCGGACTGGTGGTTCAAGGTGTGGGGGCCGGACTATCTGGTGGAAGAAGGTATGGCCTCGCGCGACGACTGGATGCTGCATGCAGATGATCGCTGGCATGGTTTTGGCAAGCTGGCACCCGGTTTCAATATGCTGGATCCGATCAAGGCCACCATTATTACGCCAGGTCTGGATGTGGACGGCGACTTTGACGACTCTGGCATTCCTGCGGCCATCGTGACAAAATATTTGGCTGAGCACGGCGTGGTAGTGGAAAAAACCGGTCTGTATTCCTTCTTCATCATGTTCACCATCGGCATTACAAAAGGCCGCTGGAATACCATGGTGACCGAGCTGCAGCAGTTCAAAGATGACTACGACCAGAATCAGCCGCTGTGGCGTGTGCTGCCACAATTCATTGCCAAGAATAAGATCTATGAAAAAATTGGTCTGCGCGATTTATGCGATCAAATACACGGCATCTACAAGGCCAATGACATAGCGCGCCTCACCACCGAAATGTATCTGTCCGACATGGTGCCGGCGATGAAACCATCCGACGCGTTTGCCAAAATGGCGCATGGCGAAATTGACCGCGTGCCAATTGACGACCTTGAAGGACGTATTACCAGCGTGCTGCTCACGCCTTATCCACCGGGCATTCCGCTGCTTATTCCGGGTGAGCGCTTCAACAAAACGATTGTGAATTACCTGAAATTTGCACGCTCCTTCAACCAGAAATTTCCCGGTTTCGAAACGGATATTCATGGACTGGTTGCGGATAAGGTTAACGGGGAAAAGATCTATTACGTGGATTGTGTGCGCCAGGCTTAATCGCAGGACAAGGTTCAAGGTTCAAGGTTCAAGCAAAGTCAAAAACAGGTTCAAGGGGTTGCGCAGTTAACTTGTTCCTTGTTCCTTGTTCCTTGTTCCTTGTTCCTTGTTCCTTGAACCTTGTCCCTTGAACCTGACTTACGTCGATAAGTAACAAAGTGGTAATCCAGCGGCTGCGGTAGTTGCTGATTGCGTTGTTCGCGTGAAACTTCCTGCCATTCCTTATTGTCGAATTCCGGAAAATGCGCATCACCCTTTACCTCTTGCTGTATTTCGGTGAGATAAAGCGTGTCTGCGAGTGGCAAAGCCTGGGTGTAAAGCTCGGCGCCGCCCACGATAAAAATCTCGTTGTCATCTGCACATGCAGCAATTGCCTGTTGCAGCGAGTGGGCCACGATGCAACCGTCGATTTTTAGTTCTTGGTTGCGGGTCACCACCACCGTGGTGCGCCCCGGCAGAGGTTTACCTATGGAGTCGAACGTCTTGCGCCCCATGATCATGTGATGTCCCATGGTGAGGGACTTGAAGTGTTTGAGATCTTCCGGGCAGCGCCACGGCAGGGTGTTGTTGATGCCGATGGTGCGGTTTTTCGCCATCGCCACGATAATTGAAATTTTCGATTGCATGTCAGATTTTAAACCGCTACAGGCGCTTTAATCGCTGGATGTGGGTCATAACCTTCCAGTACAAAATCCTCAAATTTGAAGGCAAAGATGTCTTTTATTTCAGGATTGATGCGCATCACAGGCAACGAACGCGGTTCGCGCGACAATTGCTCACGGGTCTGATCCATATGATTCAAGTACAAATGTGC
Source organism: Gallionellaceae bacterium (assembly GCA_038925245.1). GTDB lineage: Bacteria > Pseudomonadota > Gammaproteobacteria > Burkholderiales > Gallionellaceae > 39-52-133. The sequence continues at coordinate 8,215 of JBCKTZ010000027.1, read as the reverse complement.
GTCGCCCAGTGTGTGCACAAAATCACCCGGTTTAAGGTTGCATACCTGGGCAATCATCAGTGTGAGCAGGGCGTAAGAGGCTATATTGAACGGCACGCCAAGAAAAATATCAGCGCTGCGTTGATATAACTGACAAGACAATTTGCCATCCGCCACATAGAACTGAAAGAAAGCATGGCAGGGTGCCAGCGCCATCTGTTCCAGCTCACCCACATTCCAAGCAGAAACAATCAGGCGGCGCGAATCGGGATTGGTTTTAATCTGCGCAATCACCTCCGAAATCTGGTCAATGACGCGACCGTCAGGCGTCGCCCAGGAGCGCCATTGCTTGCCATACACCGGCCCCAGATTGCCGTTTTCGTCAGCCCATTCGTTCCAGATACTGACACCGTTTTCCTTCAGATATTTAATATTGGTATCGCCCTGCAAAAACCACAACAGTTCATGAGCTATGGATCTCAAATGACACTTCTTGGTGGTCACTAGCGGAAAACCTTCCGCCAGATCGAAACGCATCTGGTAGCCAAACACGCTGAGCGTGCCGGTGCCGGTGCGGTCGGATTTTTTGGTGCCATGGTCCAGCACGTGTTGCATCAGATCTAAATATTGGCGCATGACTCCGGATACCCCGTTAAAACAAATTTAAACATACTAAAAACCCGTCATTCCCGCGCAGGCGGGAATCCAGCAAGACAAAAATGCCTTGTTTTTAAAACCGCTGGATTCCCGCCTGCGCGGGAATGACGAGGCGGTTGGTGAATTAATTTTTTAGTGTTTCTTCTTCGGCATGTACAAATCGGTAATACTGCCTTCCGCAATCTCCGCCGCAAATCCTATCGTTTCCGACAGGGTTGGGTGCGGATGGATAGTGAGCGCCAGGTCTTGCATGTCTGCGCCCATTTCCAGCGCCAGCACGCTTTCGGCCAGCAGTTCACCGGCATTCACGCCGACAATGCCGGAACCGAGAATGCGCATCGTAGTGGGGTCGTACAGCACCTTGGTAAGTCCTTCCTCGCGCCCCATAGACAGCGCACGGCCCGAAGCAGCCCACGGGAACGAGGCTTTTTCATAAGGAATGCCCTGTGCCTTGGCCTGTGTTTCGGTGAGGCCCATCCACGAAATTTCCGGGTCGGTGTAGGCTACAGAAGGAATGGTGAGCGCATCGAAACTAGCCTTGTGTCCGGCAATCACTTCCGCCGCAACTTTAGCCTCATGCACCGCCTTGTGCGCCAACATCGGGTCGCCGACGATATCGCCGATGGCGTAGATGTGCGGCACATTAGTGCGCATTTGTTTATCCACCGGAATAAAGCCGCGCTCGTTCACCGTTACACCTGCTGCTTCGGCGTTGATCTCGCGTCCATTCGGGCGGCGTCCCACGGCCATCAACACCCGGTCGTAAAGTTGCGGTGCGGGCGCTTGCTCGCCTTCAAAGGTGACCAGCATGCCTTCTTTCTTTACTTCGATCTTGCTGACTTTTGTTTTTAGGTAAATCGCTTCGTAGCGTTTGGCAATCCGCTTGTGCAGAGGCTTGACCAGATCTTTATCTGCACCGGGTATCAATTGATCCATCAATTCCACTACCGAAATTTTGCTACCCAGCGCGTCATACACCGTAGCCATTTCCAGCCCGATAATGCCGCCGCCGATAATCAGCATGCGCTCAGGGATATCCTGCAACTCCAGCGCGCCGGTCGAGTCGATGATGCGAGTATCGTCATAGGGGAATCCGGGAATGCGCGCCACGCTGGAACCCGCGGCGATGATTGCGTTGTCGAAGGTGATGGTTTTTTTGCCGTCCTTAGTTTCTACAATCAGGCTGTTGGCCGAGCTGAATTTTGCAACGCCAGTCACCACCTGCACCTTGCGCTGCTTGGACAGGGCGACGAGGCCGCCGGTGAGCTTGCCGATAATGCTTTCTTTCCAGCTGCGTATCTTGTCGATATCAATTTTCGGTTTGCTGAAAGTTACGCCGTGATGTTCAACTTCTTCCGCTTCCGTAATCACCTTGGCCACATGCAACAGCGACTTGGAGGGAATGCAACCGACGTTCAGACACACGCCACCAAGCGACGCGTACTTTTCGATCAGCACCACCTGTTTGCCTAGATCGGCCGCACGAAAAGCGGCGGTGTAGCCGCCAGGACCGGCACCCAGTACCACTACTTCGGCGTGTAAATCCGAGGATGCAGGATTCGGGATTCGGGATGCAGGAGCGGGTGCAGCTTTTACTGAATCCTGCATCCTGCATCCTGCTTCCTGTTCCTCGCTTTCCAGCATCAAAATCAAACTCCCTTCGCTAACCATATCACCCACCTTGAGCTTGATTTCTTTAACCACACCGGCAACCGGTGCAGGCACATCCATCGTGGCTTTATCGGTTTCCAACATGATCAGCGACTGTTCTGCGGTGACAACTTCGCCCACTTTTACCAGAATTTCGATGACAGGAATGTCCTTGAAGCTGCCGATGTCCGGTACATTGATTGCGATGGTTTTGTTCATTAGCTTAACTCCGTTTTGTTGCCGTCATTCCCGCGTAGGCGGGAATCCAGCGTTTCTATTTAAAATGCTGTTAGTTTTTGTTCGCGCTTTGCGCGGGAATATTTAATGACTGGATTCCCGTCTGCACGGGAATGACAGAAATTATTCCCTAATCTGCCCACTGCCCAGCACAATATATTTCTGCGAGGTCAACCCCTCCAGCCCAACCGGGCCGCGTGCATGGATCTTGTCGGTAGAAATGCCGATCTCAGCACCGAGCCCGTATTCAAAGCCGTCGGCAAAACGCGTTGACGCATTCACCATCACCGAGCTGGAATCCACCTCGCGCAAAAAGCGCATCGCCTTAGTGTAATTTTCAGTCACGATGCTGTCGGTATGTTGCGAGCTATAAGTGTTGATATGTGCTATCGCCTGATCCAGCCCGCTCACCACGCGCACGCTTAAAATCGGCGCGAGATACTCGGTGTGCCAGTCTTCCTCGGTCGCGGCTTTCATCGGCGAATACAGTTTGCATGCAGCCTCATCGCCGCGCAACTCCACACCTTTGTCGGTGTAAATCTTGCATAGCTCAGGCAACACCTCCGCTGCCACGCTTTGCGCCACCAGCAATGTTTCCATCGCATTGCACACGCCATAACGATGGGTCTTGGCGTTATCAGCAATCCGGATGGCTTTTGCCACATCGGCTTCATCGTCGATATACACATGGCAAATCCCATCCAGATGCTTGATCACCGGCACCTTGGCATCAGCTGAAATACGTGCAATCAAATTCTTGCCGCCGCGTGGCACAATCACATCCACATAGTCCTTCATCGTAATCAGCTCACCCACCGCAGCACGGTCGGTAGTGTTGATCACTTGCACTGCTGATTCAGGTAAACCGGCCGCCTTCAGCCCCGCATGTACGCAAGCCGCGATGGCCTGATTGGAATGGATAGACTCCGAGCCACCGCGCAAAATCGCCGCATTGCCGGACTTGATGCACAAGCCTGCAGCATCCGCCGTCACATTGGGGCGTGACTCGTAAATAATACCGATCACCCCCAGTGGCACGCGCATCTTTCCCACCTGAATACCGGAAGGGCGAAACTTCATATCTGTAATTTCTCCAATTAAATCAGGTAGTTGCGCAATCTGTCGCAAACCTTCAGCCATGCCCTGTATGGTCTTGTCGCTGAGCGTGAGCCGCTCCAGCGAGGCTGCATCCAGCCCGTAGTCACGAGCAGCGGCGACATCTTTATTGTTGGCGGTAATTAACGCGGCGCTGTTGTCCAGCAATGCCTGCGCAATCGCTTCCAGCGCACTGTTCTTCGCGTTGGTATCGGCTTGCGCCATGGTGCGGGATGCAGCACGTGCCTGCTTCCCGACTTGTTGCATATATGTTTTGATGTTGTCCATTTTTACTTCATTATCCAATCTATCTCATCACTCCGGCATTCTTACACTCACCTCACCTCACCTCACCTACTACGTCATTCCCGCGTAGGCGGGAATCCAGCAAGACAAAAAGGCCTTTTGTTTAAACACGCTGGATCCCCGCCTACGCGGGAATGACGCAAATGCAAACTTACTATTCCTTATTCAAGTGCTCAGTACAAACATTCCGTCATTCCCGCGCAGGCGGGAATCCAGCAAGATAAAAATGCCTTTTGTTTAAACACGCTGGATCCCCGCCTACGCGGGGATGACGCATCGGTGACTACCTCATGCTGTTACAAAAGTTCCTCCCACAAATCGCGCCATTCTGGATTGTCAGTTTCTATCAACTTGATTTTCCATGCGCGATTCCATTTTTTAATTTGCTTCTCTCTGGTAATTGCACTATTCATATCAGCGTGCAACTCGTAATACACTAGAGCATGCACTTTATATCGTTCGGCAAAACCATCCACAAAATCATTCTTATGCTCCCATACGCGCTTTACCAACGCACTGCTTACACCTGTATATAAAGTGCCATTACGTTGACTGGCAAGAATATAGATGGCGGGCTGCATAGGCGACATTCTACTGGATTAGCGCTTGAGCTGGAATCACAACAGAGGTGGTAAAATACGTCAGGTACGCATTCACGGATTTAAATACGCCGTCACCCCCGCCAATACGCCGTCACCACCACCAATACGCCGTCATTCCCGCGTAGGCGGGAATCCAGTGGTTTTAAAACCTAGGCATTTTTGTCTTGCTGGATTCCCGCCTACGCGGGAATGACGGAATTTTTCGGGAATGACGGTATTTTTAAAGTACGCATTCCTAACTGAAAGCCAACCATGTCCGATATTTTAAATAAAATTCTGGCAATTAAAGCACAAGAAGTTGCCGCCGCCAAACTGCTTAAACCCTGGGCTGTCATACGTGCAGAGGCCGAGCAGGCCTCGCCGGTGCGTGATTTTGTCGGCGCCATCCGCAATAAAATTGCCGCAGGCAAGCCGGCTGTCATTGCAGAAATCAAGAAAGCCAGCCCCAGCAAAGGCGTGCTGCGCGCGGATTTTAAACCGGCTGAAATCGCCGCCAGCTATGCGCAACACGGAGCAGCCTGCCTGTCGGTATTGACCGACGAACAGTTTTTTCAGGGCAGCACGGCTTATCTGCAGCAGGCGCGGGCAGCCTGTTCTATCCCGGTGTTGCGCAAAGACTTTATGGTAGATAGCTACCAAATATATGAAGCCCGTGCGATGGGGGCAGACGCCATTCTGCTTATTGCTGCTGCGTTGAGCTTGGACGAGATGCTTGAATTTGAATCTCTGGCACACAGCCTAGGCATGGCGGTATTGGTCGAAGTGCACAATGGGGCTGAGCTGGACATTGCCCTGCAACTGACGACACCCTTAATCGGCATCAACAACCGCAACCTGCGCACCTTCGAAGTCAGCCTGCAAAACACGCTCGATCTGCTTTCACGTATCCCGTCAGGTCGTATTGTGGTGACTGAAAGCGGCATCCTCAAACCTGAAGATGTTGCCTTAATGCGAAGTCACCAAGTGCATGCATTCCTCGTTGGCGAGGCATTTATGCGTGCACCTGAGCCTGGTGTGGAATTGGCGCGACTGTTTGTGTAGAAGGAATTACATTTCCAGCAAATCACGAATCGCGGCATGAACGCGAGTCATCAATTGCTCGTCGCAACGTATGAGTGGCCCTTCGGTCAGGCGTCTATTGTCAATTGCTCGTAATTGATCAATCAGTAAATCAGAATCCTGTTTTAACTTCCCATGTGCAAACACACGAATGCGCAGAGGTTCCGCATCCTCAATCAAATTTGTCGTTAATGGGATAATCAGAGTTGAGGGATGTCCTGCATCAAGCAACGCTTGCCCCTGCACGACCAGAACTGGGCGAATTTTGCCAGGTTCACTTCCCTTACCGGGGTTTAGGTTCGCAAGCCATATCTCACCTTGCTTAAGCATGGGGATCCCTTCTCATTGCGTCAAACTCGGCTCAATTGCGTCAAACTCGGCGTTTACCCTCATACTTTCACATCGCACCCGCTGCGAGATTTTCATCAAGCGATCACGCCGTTTCTGTGTAAGCATTTCATGGTTCATCGCGGCAATGGCACGCCGGATATACTCCGCACGCGGCATGTGTAGTATTTTAGCCCTGCTTTCTGTTTCTTTTAGCAACTCATCGGGTAGACGTATCGAAACTGTAGTCATTTTTGCACCTCATTGCGTAGTCGATTTTGTGCTTCACTATAACTACAATTCTGTGTCGCTGCAACAGCAGCAATCCGACCCCAATTATTCGCACCAGGATGTTGCATTGTTGTAGGGGCGGATTGCATCCGCCCTGATTCGGAATCTTCGTCAACAAGGGCGCATGCAATGCGCCCCTACGGGCTATGCGCGGTGTTCGCGTTTCCCCAAGCCCTCGGCCAGTAACATTGTAACCAGCGTGTTCAAAGAGGTACCCTCTGCCTTGGCGCGTGTCACAAGCTTGGCATGCAGGCTGCGCGGCAAGCGCTGCATCAAGCGCACCGGCTCGGCAGACTCGCCGTGACGGGTTGGTTTCGGGATAAGCTTACCTATGTGGGCGCGTGCCGACATCCACGCAGAAAATGCATCACGCGCATTGATGATGGCCTCCGCCTCGGTATCGCCATCGGACATGCAGCCCGGAAGATCAGGAAAGGTAATCAGGAAGCCCCCTCCATCCTCTTCCGTCAGCGGCTCGACTACGTGCGGATACGCCTCAAACGGGTAAGGCGACTCAACATGTGGAACAGTGATTTTACTCATGATTGCAACTCATCAACTTTGCTTGATAGCGAATCACGGCGTAGTGAGCCAGGAGATATCTATTTTTCTGTGGCGCGCTGCACAATCCCGCAAATATAGATTGATGAGACTTTGATATGGCACGCCAGCCTCTTCTGCCATTTTCTTAAAATAGCTGATGACATCTTCGCTTAATCTCATCGTGACAGACTTTTTAAGCTTTGCCGCATAAGGATTTTTGCGGGACTTCATTTTAGAAAGATCGTATTCAGCTTTCATGGCATAACTCCTTGATAATATTTACCCTCATAGTTCGTCGCTTTTCTTGCCGAGATAAGGGCACCTCTAAAAATCCAAACTTCGTCGTGATACTGCGTTACTCAGAAATTTTTATCGCTTACATATCACATATATGCTGCGCTCAAAAATTTAATCGCGCCTTGTCTCACTTAGAATTTTGAATTTTTAGAGGTGCCCTATATTCGAATGATGTTGCCATGATCACGCTCACAATGACAAACAATAAGCAGGCGAGCCTCATCACTGAAGCCAAGCATTAAAAATCTGTCTTCTGACTCAGAATTCTCCTCATCAAAGAACTGCACTGCAAACTCGTCATAAAACACGGACTGTGCTTCGTCAAAAGAGACGCGATGTTTCTTTTTGTTGGCGGCAGCCTTGGGTTGATCCCAGTCGAATTTAATCATCAATACATTGTATGTACATTGGGCGAGTTGTCAAGGAGCTCAAGCTACGGTTTCTCTGGTAAACAACTTGCTAAATCATATTGCAGGGTACCTCTAACAATGCCGTCGTCCTCGCGAAGGCGGGGATCCAGTGCGTTTAAACCCAGATTTTCCATTAGCCCCGTCATCCTCGCGAAGGCGGGGATCCAGCAATAAAATACTCCGCAAAGCGGACAAAACAGATAGGTTGTCCCACTTCGTGGTGCATATTTTAATCAACTGGATTCCCGCCTGCGCGGGAATGACGGGTTTTCGCCTAATGGAAAATCTCGGTTAAACAAAAGGCATGTTGTGTTGAACCTTGCCCCTTGCCCCTTGCTCCTTGCCCCTTGCCCCTTGCCCCTTGCCCCTTGCTCCTTGCTCCTTGAACCTCGCCCCTTGAACCTTGAACCTTGCCCCTTGCCCCTTGAACCTTGAACCTTGAACCTTGCCCCTTGAACCTTAATAAGCCCTATGCTTTAAAATAGTCCGGAACACGTTCTTTAGACGTCTTCTTTTAGCTGGGACATCACCTTTTCATCACGCAATCTTTCCGGCATTGAGCTAATCTGGTCAAACCTCATGTGTGGCAATCGCTCCTGAATCAATTCAAACAAAACACGTGCTTGTGCGATGTCGCGTGGCTTCTTAATGGGGTCACGGTCTTCTTTTTGGCTGAGATACAGCTTGTACAAGACAAAGGCTCGCGGATCGATTGTAATCATCTCGGCCAGGCCGCCGTTGATCCCCGCAACAACTTGCCGG
>JBCKTZ010000026.1:0-19581 GCA_038925245.1 Gallionellaceae bacterium | reverse complement strand
CGATGCGCTCTGCCGGCACGCCAAATTTTAGCAAAACACCAGCCTCGTCCAACGTTTCATTGCTCATGGTGTTAATGAGTGTCACCTGGCTGTTAACCAGTTGAGAGATATCTTTGTCGCCGGTAGAAATGATGCAGCGTGTGCCGCCTAGCGTGGCCTGTTGCGCCAAGGTGCCAATGACGTCGTCAGCCTCAACGCCATTGATCATTAAAATATTCCAGCCAGAGGCGGCAATGGCCTTATGCAAGGGCTCAATCTGCGCAGCCAGTTCTGGCGGCATCGAAGGGCGATGCGCTTTGTATTCCAGATACATATCATCGCGAAAGGTTTTGCCCTTGGCGTCAAACACACAGGCGCTATACTCCGACGGGTAATCGGCGCGTAGGCGGCGCAGCATATTCAGCACGCCCTGTATGGCACCGGTTGGCTCGCCGGTCGGGCTGCGCGGGTTGCTGGGGGAAATGAATGTTAAGGTGGTTTATGGTTAATTACGATTTAATGTAACATATTGATTATATTTAATATTTTAAGTTGTACTGAATAATGTGGATTGCAAGAGCGAGAGGTGATGTTGCAATGCAAGAGCTGGTACCAAATTTGCTTCCGCCTGCTTGTTACGCTAACCCATGCAGCGGGTGACCAGATCAAGTCGATGATAGCCAATGTCCGCAAGGGGCTTGACTATGTTCTGGCAAATGCGCCTCGGTTGCCGAAAACAGATCGCTGGCGCGTCCTTGTGCGCTATATCGTCGATCAAATCATCGCAGCAAAATCAATAAAACCCGATCAACTTGGTTCGGCGCTCCCTTGTTTGGCTTTTGGAACGGGCTAACAGAGGAATTCAGGATAAGGCATTTGCCCACCCTTGCTGGCCTCTTCTAACCGAACAGTATTGAGACCTGACGCCGGCTCTTTCGTTTTCGCCGGGTTACGGCTATCAAAACTCCCGGGTTAGTCCGATGCGGATATAGATGCGGTCAAACTGGTACAAATCCAAACTGGAATCCCGCTTGACGTAGCCGATCAAAGCCTGCGGCGTAAACGACCACCAGTTGAGCTTGCGGTTTTTTACGTCAAATTCTGCGCGGGCTTCCTTGTCGTGGCGCGTGACGCCGAAAAACACATCGGGCGCTGCGTAGCGCGCTGTCTGGATGGAAAGTCGCCCGCCGGTGAGCCAGCCGCCCGGCCATTCCTGCGCAAATCGCGCCGTCATGCTTGGCTGGATATAGGAATAGGCGGCTTCAGCGGCGGTGTAATCACTCAGTCCGGCGCCCAGCTCCCAGCGCTGGCTGGGTTGCGGCACATAGACAGCCGTCAGGCCAAGAGAATAGTTTTCGCCGTCCAGATAGCGCAGGTGGGCGTAACGATAGGTCTTGGCCTGTGCTTCCGCCGTCAGCGCCCAATGCGGCGACAGCCGGTAAAACTCGGTCGCCCGCAGCAGCCCGCCTTCAGATTGTGCGTTCCCCTGATAGGTCGTTCTATGTCCGCCCGCTTCTAGCGCCACACTGTGCTGGCCCAGTGCAAACCTTTTGCCGGCGGACACCTGGCCGTAGAGTGCATCGAGATGGCTGCGCGGGTATTCGGTGGCCTCGCCATAAAAGCGTGCGTACCAGCTCGGGTCGGACGATAGCGGCAGGTGCACATCGGCCGTCGCGCGCAGGCCGTACACCGTTCCGGCCGGTGTGGTGTTCAGCGTATAAGGCTGGCCCCCAATCATCACGCTCTTCGCTGCGGTCACTTGTGCGGGGTTGGAATCCGAAGTCAACTCCAGCGTCATGCGCAGCGAGGGTTCGCGCTCACGAATGCCGCTCAGTTGGCGGTACACATTACGCGCCACCGGCTCCGGCAAACCGGCGGCCAGCACCTGCTCGTAATGGTAACGCGCGGCCTGGCGGTCGCCGCTCAAGACCAGCGCCCGCGCCAGTTCCAGCCGCGGGCGAATCAGTTTGGGATCGCGCGTCAGCATGGCGCGAAAACGAGCGACCGCCGTGGCTGCGTCGCTCGTCTCCAGCGCCCGCATGCCGTCCAGGAACAGCGCCTCCAGATGCGGTTCGGGCATGGCCAGCAGCGGTGCCAGCGTCGACTGCATGGCGGCGTAATCCCTGGCCTGCAACTGCGTCTGCGCGGTAGCGAGCGTATGGAGTGTCGAATCGGCATGCGCCGGGATCATAGGCCAGAGGACAGCAAACAGCAGACAGAGAAATGAGAGATGCCGAAGATATTTCATGCGGTAAAAGGCGCAAGTAAAAACCCCGCGCAAGTCGCGGGGCGGGTGCGATTAAGGCAACTGATGGTCAGCCTTGTTTTCAGGCTTATTGCTTGCCGACAAAAATCCCTTTGACGGTTACCGTGCCACCGGTGGCGGTGAACACGCCGCCGATTTCCTGCGCTGCCGGGCCAAAGAACAGACCGGTTGCGGTGCCGCTTAACCCGCTCGATGCAGTCGTAATCGGCCCGGAAAACTGGTTGGATCCCGCCGCATAGGTCAGCGTGCCGCTGTAATTGTGCGCGTCCTGGCTGACGTTATCCACGAAAGTGTTCGTGGTCGAGACCGCCAGCGAGCGGTTGGCAAAGTTGGCGGTAGCGTTGAAATCCGCTTCGAAGTAACCGGCAACATTTCCGGTCGAATTGAAATACATACCAGCGCTTCCGCCACTGTAGTTTGCCGTGCCGGTGACTGGAATATTGGCCGGCGCAGTGGGCGCGCCTACCACTAGGAATCCACCCGCACCATTGACAGTTCCGCTGGAGCCGGATTCCTCGAACCATTGGCCATAAGCCAGGTACAGGAAGTTTCCCCCAATACGATCCGTATATAGGTACAAGTCGCGAATCGAGGTTTCGCAATTGCCGCCAGCGCAGGCGTCCAGGTTGGTGGTAGTAGCAGTCTGGAGATCAGTGCCGCTGAAGCTGGATGTCGAACCGCTGAGGCGAGCGTTGGGCGCATTGAGGGTGATTCCGGTGATCGCCCCGCTGGTGGGTGTGACCGTGACCGTTGCAGCGCCGACATTGGTGCCGCCGGTCAGCGTGCCGGTACCGTCCCCGACGTTATATGTGTAGGTTGCAGTGGTGGCTAGGCCAGTGCTGACACCGCCGCTGAGCTGGAGAGTTTGCGTGATGCTAGCGGGGGCGTTAGCAGTCCCACTGACGGTGTAGGTTGCGCCAGCGCCTACAACCACCGGGCCGGGGGCTGGAGCTGAAGCTCCCCCCCCGCTCGCACAGCCGGTCAAAACCAATATGGATGCGGCGATAACAGTAAGACGGAAGGGAGTTGCAACTATGATCATGACGTCAATTCCTTATGGTTAGGTGAATATCCTCGAAGGATAGAAATTCCAAAAGTACTTCACGCAGCGACGTGCGCCCAAGAACTAAGGTTAATTTAACCTGTTTTGGGATATTCCACAATAGGTTATTAGTCTGGACGTATGCCCAGCTCCCTGCACAGTCACCAATATCATCTTTTTCGTTCGCTTCTTGTTGCCGCAAGAGAGGCGTCGGGGTTAACGCAGGTTCAAATAGCCGAAAAGTTGGGGAAGCCGCAAAGCTTTGTTTCGAAGTATGAGCGAGGAGAACGTCGGCTCGACTTTTCGGAGTTTATGGAGTTGACAGATGTTCTGGGTATAGATGTCATTACCTTTGTTGATGCCTATCGTTCGGTACTGACGGTGATGCCAAAGCACAAAAAACAAAAATGATCGCGGGATCAACAAAGGGGACGCTACCGAAAAATATAACATGTAGAAATAATCCTTACCATTTTCCGGAGAGACTCTCAAATTACCATCGCGCATGAAGTAGGCTTGCCAGCAGCATGGCTAGCTGATTGAAAAAACAGCGTGGCAATTGAATGTAAGAACAGGTTAAACTTGTACCCACCATGAGCGCCCAAACCAAAGACATCACACGTATCCACCTGCTCAGTTATCTCACTGCAGGCTATGCGCTGTTCATTGCCCATGTGAGCCTGACCCCATTTCCCGGCTGGCAGCCCGGTAGGGTGGGCAACGCTGCGCTTTTGTCCACCCTACCGATGCCTTGGTATTCAAATTTGTTGACACTTATAAAATCTGAAATCAACGCAAAATTATTCACTGGCTGTCTGCATCTTGGCTGTGCTTTTGGCAGCCCGCGTAGGGCGCAATAACCAACGGGCATTGCGCCGCATGTATTCCCACTAACATTCGGTGCAATGCGCTACGCTTATTGCACCCTACGTGATTGAGCAGAGCAAACAAAGGTGAGGCAGATATCAATAAAAAATCAGGTCTATGCTGAGGAGTGTCTCTCAGCTCACAACAGAGAGCTCAATGGCCACCCCAAGTATTGCGATGACATTAAGTACACCCAGGTGCATGCCAACGGGGCGTTAGTCGTGGATATGCGGGATAAGGTGTAACCACGGAAGATGCCCAAGTGTTTGACGCAGTACTCAATACAGTGGGTCAGAGCTATCAGTTAATCATGCCATAGCAGTCTCCTACACTACGCTCTGCTTCGCATAGGACAAGAACCCTACGTGGTGTCGGGATTAGACGGGGATATTTACGTAATACCTTGATTATATTTAATATTTTATCAATCGAGACAATCTACATTCTTTTATACCCTAAAGGGCACAAGAACCTCTTCGAGGTAAATCAAGGGGTCCGCATCAATTTCGCCAACCAAAACTCAAGCAATGCACTCAATCACCTTTTCATGGTTGGAAATACGCGCTTCCTTTAGACTCATTTCATATTGGAAGAGGCTTCCGCTTGAACATGCACATGCTCAGGTATAACATGTACGCATTCGTCAACCAGGAGACTCAATCATGCAAACACGCCTTACCGCCACCCGTCTGCGTGCCACCCTTTTTAGCACACTGGATCATGTCGCCGTAACCGGCGAACCCGTAGAGATTCAGCGCCCAAGCGGCTCGGTGCGCATTGTCCGCGACACGTCTGCGCAGCGCCTCGCCGCACTAAAGCCGCACCCCGGCATCATCAATGGCAATGCCGATGATCTTGCCGGACTCTCTTGGGAGCAGACTTGGAAACCAACGCTGTGAAGCAACTGTATCTCGACACTCATATTCTGGTCTGGCTATATCAAGATGGCTCGGCGCGCATCACGCCGATGGGTGTGCGAGCCATTGAGGCTGCGGAACAGCTGCTCATTTCTCCTATGGTAGAACTGGAATTGACCTACCTGCATGAAATCTCTCGCATCAACTGCCCCGCCCTCACCATACTAGACAGTTTGCGCCGCGACATCGGGTTGGAAACCTGCAAGCAACCTTTCGCCGCCGTTATCGGCGAAGCGCTCGCACTCGATTGGACGCGCGATCCTTTTGATCGAATCATCGTCGCCCAAGCCGCCCATCGTGCTGCGCCTCTGCTAACGGCAGACCAGAACATACGCGAACATTATCCATCAGCCATTTGGTAGCGCTTTATCTCAGCCCGCGTAGGGCGCAATAACCAACGGGCATTGCGCCGTTGTGTTACCAATAACTAGGCAGTTTCCAGCACACGCATTTCTACGTTCAAACCAGCTGCTGAAGCCATGTTGACCAGCGCATCCAAATCAAACAGGCTGATCTTTCCGCGCATGAAGTAGGCTTGCTTGCAGCATGGCTAGCTGATTGGAAAAACAGCGTGGCAATTGAATGCAAGAACAGGTTAAACTTGTACTGACCATGAGCGCCCAAACCAAAGACATCCCACGTACCCACCTGCTCTGTTATCTCACTGCAGGCTATGCGCTGTTCATTGCCTATGTCAGCCTGACCCCATTTTCCGGCTGGCAGGAACAGGGCTTGTTTTTTATTGATGTATTGACCGCGCCACCGGCCCAGACTTTTACATCGTTTGATTTTATTCTGAATGGCCTTTCCTATTTGCCCTTTGGATTTTTGCTGGCGAATATGCTGCGTAGTCGTTTTGCAGCATTACATGTATTACTGTTGGCAACACTCATAGCTTTATTGCTATCCGTGAGCATGGAATATGCCCAGATGCATTTGCCCAGACGCATCAGCTCCAATACGGACTTGTTCAGCAACAGCATCGGCGCGTTTCTGGGTGCTGCTGTGTCGTTGATGATTTCGCAACATGTCTGGTTTACCCGTATCACCGAATTGCATGCTAAATGGTTCAAGCGAGGAAAGGTTAGCGACTATGGTCTGGCACTGCTTGCATTCTGGATATTTGCACAGATCAATCCTTCCCTGCCCATGCTGGGCAGCGTATTTGTCTCCGAGGTAGCGCGCTGGCCATTTGATATCGTACCTCAGCCACCTTTCAGCTGGCTGAAAAGTGCTGCGGTTGCACTCAATCTGCTGTTACTCGGAATATTACTGACTACCCTGTTGCGTGAACGCCGTCATACAATAAATGCGCTGTTGATGTTGTTATGCGCAGTAACACTGATCAAATTTATCGCTGCCGCAGTGTTACTCAAATCGTGGGCTTTGCTGCTTTGGCTGAATAGCGAGGCGCTATTTGGCATCATTGCCGGTGTGCTTCTCCTTGCTGCTATCATGCGTCTGAGGGTTGGCTGGTTGCTTGCTGTTGGCGCGTTATCCGCCGTTTTTTACATTGTGCTGATGCAATTTCTGCTGCTGGACAGCAAACCTTCTGCTGCGATGCGACTGTATCACTGGCACTACATGCACATGCTCAACTATAACGGCCTTTCTCAACTCGTTATTTTGCTTTTCCCAGTGCTGTTGCTTGGGTATCTATGGCTTAGCAGCACCCTTGGGGCGTACCAGCACCCTGCTAAAGTAGTAAAATAGCAACCATCAGCACTGCTTATATTGCTCAGTCCCCGTTACTTTCCGTAACAAAACTCACCATACAATTTGAAAGTTCCCTATGAGCTATTTTTCACGGCATGTATTTTTTTGCACCAATCAACGCGAAGCAGGTGCAGCATGTTGCAATAATCAAGATGCGCAGAAAATGCGCGACTATGTCAAAAACAAGGTCAAGAAATTAGGGCTATCCACCGAGGAAGATCGCATCCGTATCAATTCGGCCGGCTGCATGGATAGATGCGAGTCAGGGCCGGTGTTAGTGGTCTATCCAGAAGCAGTGTGGTACACCTATGTGGATGAAAGCGATCTCGATGAAATTATCGAGGAGCATTTGAAAAACGGCCGCGTGGTGGAGCGGCTAAAAATTTAATGAGCCTGGAAACATAATGAGTCAGCTCAAATTTTCCATCCCTGCACCTTCGGGCGTGCTACACGGCGTAGTGCACATGCCGCAGTGCGAACCACGCGCAATTGCGGTGGTGGCACACCCGCTGCCTACTATGGGCGGCACCATGGACAACAAGATCGTCACTACGCTGGTGAAAACATTTGCAGAGTTGGGTTTTATTGCAGTGCGTTTCAACTTTCGCGGCGTTGGGGAGAGCAGCGGAGTCTATGACGAAGGCAACGGTGAGGTGGAAGATGTGTTTGCGATAGTAGATTATACGTATCAGGAATTCGGCAAACTACCATTGATTCTTTCAGGTTTTTCTTTTGGTGGCTATGTACAAGCGCGTGCTGCAGAAAAATTGCATCCTTGCAAACTTGTATTGATCGCACCCGCAGTAGGACGTTTTGCGATGCCGCAGGTGCCTGCAAATACCTTGCTCATCCACGGAGAAATGGATGAGGTTGTTGCGTTAAGCGAGGTGCTGGATTGGGCCCGCCCGCAGCACCTCCCCATCGTATTGGTACCGGAAGCCACACATTATTTCCATGGTTTATTGCACCAGATAAAATCCATTGTGACTCATCACTTTTCTGGATACAGCGTATGAGTGCAGTGATCACCGCTCAGGATTTGAGTAAATCCTACGCTGGTCAGCGCGTGGTGGATAACATCAGCCTGAACATCCAGCGCGGCGAATGCTATGGCTTGTTGGGTCCCAACGGTGCAGGTAAATCCACCACGCTACGCTTGCTGCTGGGACTGACCGATCCGGATGGTGGCAGCGTGACTTTGCTTGACCATGCCGTGCCCAGCATGGCACGCGAAGCACGGTTGCGCATCGGCGTAGTGCCGCAGATAGACAATCTCGATCCCGACTTTACCGTGGAAGAAAATCTGCTGGTGTACGGTCGCTATTTCGGCATGAAGGACAGCGAAATCAAAGCGCGCATTCCCATGTTGCTGGAATTTTCCAATCTCACCAGCAAGCGGGATGCGATGGTACCGACCCTTTCTGGCGGCATGAAACGCAGACTGAGCCTGGCACGCGCACTGGTGAACGATCCCGATATTATTTTCCTCGATGAGCCGACCACCGGCCTTGATCCGCAAGCACGTCACCTGATCTGGCAGCGTTTGCGCGAACTGACTTCGCAAGGAAAAACATTACTCCTCACCACACACTTTATGAAGGAAGCCGAGCGCTTATGTCATCGCCTGGGCATCCTCGACCATGGACGTATGATTGCCGAAGATACGCCGCGTGACATGATCAGGAATAATATTGAACCGCAAGTGGTGGAAGTGTTCGGCGACAAGGTGGCCGAATGGGCACATGCTCATGCGGCGCGATATGCGCAACGCTTTGAAGTGAGCGGCGAAACAGCATTCTGCTATGTTAAGGATGCGCAGCCTCTGCTGGAGCATTTGCAGGGACATGCCGGATTACGTTACATGCATAGGCCAGCGAATCTGGAAGATGTTTTCATCAAGCTCACTGGCCGTGAGATGCGCGAATGAAAACGAATTTTTACGCCCTACCTCAACTCAGTATGCGCTTTCTACCAATATGGAGACGCCATTTATTGGTGTGGTGGAAAGTGGCGATTCCATCCATTCTTGGCCACCTGGCCGACCCGCTGATCTATATGCTGGGGCTGGGATTCGGGCTGGCCACCTTGATACCGGAGATGGGCGGCACTTCATATTTACTGTTTCTGGCGGGAGGAACCCTGTGCTACAGCACCATGAACAGCGCTTCTTTCGAGGCGCTGTATTCAGGCTTTTCGCGCATGCACCACCAACGCACTTGGGATGCCATTCTTAATACGCCGATCACGCTGGATGATATTGTCTTGTCGGAAATATTGTGGGCTGCAACCAAAAGCCTGATGTCGGGTGTCGCAGTGCTGCTGGTGATCTGGATGTTGGGCATGTCGCACACCCTGTTGTCGCTATGGACAATCCCGCTGGCTCTGCTGATCGGCCTGTGTTTTGCTTCCCTCGGCCTGATCATGACTGCCCTCGCACCCAGCTATGATTTTTTCATGTACTACTTCACCTTGGTAATTACGCCAATGATGATGTTGTGCGGGGTGTTTTTTCCGGTGGATCAATTGCCCTCCGCGTTGCAACAGGTATCAGCCGTGTTGCCTCTTACCCATGCGATCGACCTGGCGCGTCCGCTGCTGATAGGCACTATCCCGCAAAATATCTGGCTGCATCTTGTTGTAATTGTGGCTTATACGCTGATCGGCTTTTATTTGTCGCTGGTTCTATTCCGCCACCGTCTTTCAAAGTAACCATTCATCAGCCGCTGACTCATCCTAATTTTCAGGTTGACTTAGTATTAGCCATACTGTAACTTTAGATGACTATTATGAGGCATCAAATGACTACTTCAGTTATAAGCGTTTCAAGCTTCAAAAGCCATTGCCTGGATGTTATCAGGCAGGTCGAGAATATGGGCGTGCCCGTTGATATTGTCCGTCGCGGCAAAATTGTTGCCCGGCTGGTGCCAAGTGTCGAGGCCACGCAGGGCACGCCCGCCTGGCTACGATTGCGTGGCCGTGGTGCGCTAATGGCAACTGCGGATGAGTCGGTTTTAAACGATCAGGATTTCAATGCGCTGCGCGATACGCTTTAATTTAATCTCTACGGGTTCAATGCCCCGCCCCTTGTGGCGTATTTTGGTAGGGTGCGTCACACGCACCATGGTGCGCACGGCGCACCCTACACAATATCCCCCTGCTTGCGGCGGGGTGGTTGATTGAACGCTACGCTGCTGATTGATACACACGTCTGGCTGTGGTGGATACTTGGTCAGAACGAACTGTCGAATAAAGAACGCGCCGCATTAGATGCAATGGCTGCCTCAGGCACCCCTCCTGCCATTGCCGCCATCAGTTTATGGGAAGCTCAAATGCTGTTGAGCAAGAATCGCTTGCGAATTGATGAGCCACTTACACATTGGCTCCCCACTGCTGCCGCACCCGAGGTCGTTTCCATTATTGCTATGGATGTGAGAGTAATTTTGGCGCTGGATAATTTATCAGCTAATTTTCATGGCGATCCTGCAGACCGAATTATAGTTGCCTCCGCAAAAGCGCTGGGGCTACCGTTAGCAACGCATGATGTCAATATACGACGTTCGCGTAGCGTGAAAATATGGAAGCCAGCATAAATTAACAATACTCTCTATCTTATTACCAACAATAATTGGAAATATCATGCTGTGGATTAAAGCATTTCATATTATTTTTGTCACCAGCTGGTTCGCGGGGCTGTTTTATCTGCCGCGCATTTTTGTCAATCTGGCGATGGCTAAGGAAAAATCCGAGCTGGATAGGCTGTTGCTAATGTCACACAAGCTGTATCGCTTTGTAACACCGATTGCCTATCTTGCCTTGGGTTCCGGCATCTGGCTGTGGTTGGGTTACGGCTTTGAAGGCATATGGATGAATATCAAACTTGCACTTGTTGTGCTACTGCTTGCGTATCACCATTACTGCGGCTATTTGCTTGAACAATTCAAGCAAGGGCGCAACACACGCGGCCATGCGTGGTATCGTTTCTTCAATGAAATCCCGGTATTGATATTATTGGCAGTCGTCATCCTCGTTACGGTAAAACCGTTCCAGATTTAGCATCCCCCCTTTTGCAAAGGTAAGCAAGTAAATGACAGAACAATTTTTCGCCCCTTGCCCACGCGGCCTCGAAATACCTTTAAGCAATGAGCTGAAAGTACTGGGTGCCGAAGGCATCAGCGCTACCGATGGCGGTGTGCATTTCAGCGGCCCAGGCTCGCTGAGTTACAAAGTCAATCTGCACAGTCGCACCGCTAGCCGCGTGTTGTGGCGTGTGGCCAAAACACGTTACACCACCGAGCAGGATATTTACGACACGGCATTGGCTTTGCCCTGGGCGGATTGGTTTGATGTTTCGCGCACGATTAAAATCAACATGACCGGCATCAAAAGTCCGCTGCGTAGCTTGGATTTTGCCACGATGAAAATCAAGGATGCGATCTGCGACAAATTCCGCGAAGGTTGCGGTGAACGCCCCAGCATCAATACGCAAGACCCCGACATCCGCATCCACGCGTTTCTCGATGACAGCTGGTTCACTCTGTATATCGACACCTCAGGTGATGCACTGTTTAAACGCGGCGTGCGCCAGTACACCAACATCGCCCCGCTGCGCGAAAATCTGGCCGCAGGAATTTTAATGTTGAGCGGCTGGCAACCCGGCACACCGCTGCTCGACCCGATGTGTGGCAGCGGCACCTTCCTGATTGAAGCGGCGCAGATGACTCTGAATATTGCCCCCGGTATAGGCCGCCATTTCGCGTTTGAGAAGCTGCACACCTTCAATAATGAAAAATGGCAGGCCATGCGCAACGAGGCCATCGCCGCGCAAAAGCCCGTGGTGCCGCTGCCTATCTATGGCAGCGATCTATATGGTGATGAGCTGAAGGCTGCGCAGCTGAATCTGCAAAATGCCGGCTTGCTCAATGCCGTATCCCTGAAGCAGGCCAATGTGCTGGAGATCACCGCGCCGGCAGACCACGGCATCATGGTGGCCAACCTGCCCTACGGTGAGCGCATGGGAGAGTTGGATGAAATGCGCGTGCTGTATCCACAGTTGGGCGATGTACTTAAACAGAAATTCAAAGGTTGGAATGCGTATTTGCTGACTGCCGATCTAGCCATGCCAAAATCTATCCGCTTGTCGGTGTCGCGCAAAACGCCTTTGTTTAACGGCGCGCTGGAATGCCGCTTGTTTGAATACAAAATCGTGGCGGGCAGTAATCGGAAATAGCATCAATCGAGCTGTTTTCTACTCTACCCATACTTCCAGATTGACTACGATAGCAAAGCACGGGATACTCCAACTAGTGGTGTTGAATTTTCTACCCTTGCGCGCGGTCGAGGCAGTGAAATGAAACACCAATATAAATCAACAAGGACAAAGCTATGAGCAATATCGGAGAACCCTGGATGTGGGGGGCGTTCATCGCCTTCGTGCTAGTCATGCTGGCGCTGGATTTATTTGTCTTCGGCGGCAACAAAACACACAAGGTCAGTGTCAAGGAAGCGGCAAGCTGGTCGCTTGCCTGGGTGTCGATGGCGCTGATTTTCAACGGCCTGATGTGGTGGTATCTGCTCGGTTCGGCCGGACGCGAGATCGCCGATGCAAAAGCGCTGGAATTCCTCACCGGATACGTCATTGAGAAGTCGCTGTCGGTGGACAACGTGTTCGTATTCCTGATGATCTTCACCGCCTTCCACGTCGCCCCCGAGCTTCAACGCCGGGTGCTGATTTACGGCGTGCTCGGTGCGATCGTGCTGCGTGCGATCATGATTCTGGCTGGCGCCTGGGTAGTAAGCGAATTCAGTTGGGTGCTGTACATCTTTGGCGCTTTCCTGGTGATTACCGGGATGCGCATGTTGGTAATGGCGGAGAAAGCACCCGATCTGGAGAAGAACCCGGTGCTCAAGTTCGCGCGTCGGCATTTACGTATTACGAACGAACCCCATGGCGAAAAATTCTGGGTGATGAAGGACGGCGTGCGCTATTTCACGCCGCTGTTCCTGGTGCTGATCATGATCGAAATCTCCGACGTGGTGTTCGCGGTGGACTCCATCCCGGCGATCTTCGCTATCACCACTGATCCATTCATCGTGTTCACTTCCAACATTTTCGCCATCATGGGACTGCGTGCCTTGTACTTCCTGCTGGCTGACATGGCGGACCGCTTCCATCTGCTGAAATTCGGTCTGGCGATGGTGCTCACCTTCATCGGCACCAAGATGCTGATCATGCCCTGGTATCACGTGCCGACCGCCGCCTCGCTGTCCTTCGTGGTTGTCCTCATTGGCGGCTCGGTGGCGGCCAGCCTGATTGCCACGCGCAAGAAAAACGACGAAGGAAATACGCCATGACCGACACATCCAAACCCAACCCAATGGTCGAGCTGCTGGTCACCCTGGTCATCCCCTCGCTGATCCTGATGAAGCTCTCCGGCCCGCAGGATCTGGGGGTCGTTAACGCGCTGCTGCTGGCGCTTGCTTTTCCGCTGTTGTGGGGTGCGCGGGATATGCTCGTGCGACGCAAGCTCAACTGGTTTGCCGTGCTGGGTCTGGTCAGCATCCTGCTCACCGGCGGCATTGGTCTGCTGCAACTGGATACGCAGTGGGTGGCCATCAAGGAGGCCGCCATCCCCGGCCTGCTCGGCCTGATCGTGGCCGGCTCCGCGTTCACCCGCTACCCGCTGGTGCGGGTGGTGCTGTTCAGCCCAGCGCTGATGAACGTCGAGCGGATACAGGAAAGCCTCCTCCAGCGCGGCAACCAGGCCACTTTTGAAGCCCGCCTGAAGGCCGCCACCTGGATGCTGGCCGGTTCCTTCCTCTTCTCGTCCATCATGAACTTTCTGCTCGCCACCTGGATCGTCGTAAGCCCGGCCGGCACCCCCGCCTTCAACGAGGAACTGGGTCGCATGGCCCTGTTGAGTTATCCCGTGATCGCATTGCCCTCGATGCTGATCATGATGGCGGTGCTGTTTTACCTGACCCGCACGATCCGCGAACTCGCCGGACTAAAGCTCGCTGAAGCGCTCAAACTATAAAAACATTGATTCGTCCTCGTTTTGATCGCTACGGGTTCAGGCTCCTCGCTTCGCTCTCCCCGTCCCTAGCAGCGCATTTGGTAGGGTGCGTCACACGCAGCATGGTGCGCACGGCGCACCCTACAAATGCCGTTTTGGTGGCGTGGGGCCCCATGTAGGGTTCTTGTCCTATGCGGAGCAGAGCGTAGCGTAGGAGGCTGCCAAGTTTTCTTCACCAGCACGGACATTCCGGAAACAGACCATGAACCCTGAACAGCAGAAATCCATCCTTGCCATCGCCCCCTTTGCCGCCTTCGCCGATGGTGTCAAGCAAGACCCTGAATACGGCGCGGGAGACCTAACGCCATGAAGCTATTTTCTCCGCTCTACCGCCGTGCCATGGTGTGGTCACGGCACCGGCACGCACCGTGGTATCTGAGCGGTGTGAGTTTCGCGGAATCGTCGTTCTTTCCAATTCCGCCGGATGTGATGCTGGCGCCCATGAGCCTGGCAAATCCGTCTAAGGCTTGGCGGTTTGCGCTATTGACCACGCTGGCGTCGGTCGCCGGCGGTCTGTTCGGGTATGCCATCGGCCATTTCGCCTTCGACGCCCTCGAGCCCTGGCTGCGCGCCTCCCAATATTGGGGCAGCTATCAGGCTGCGCTGAGCTGGTTCGAGCGCTGGGGGTTCTGGGCGATCTTCGTTGCCGGTTTTTCGCCGATTCCCTACAAGGTTTTCACCATCGCCGCCGGCGCCTTGTCGATGGCGCTACTGCCCTTCACTCTGGCCTCGCTGATCGGGCGCGGCGCGCGCTTCTTTCTGGTCGCCGGGCTGATGAAATGGGGCGGCGCGCGGATGGAGGCGGCGTTGCATCGCTACGTCGAACGCCTAGGCTGGGCCACCGTAGCCCTAGTTGTGGTCGGCGCGATCCTCTACCAGTGGATGAGCGCATCATGACCACCTGATGCATAACCCTAGAAAAAGCAGTTCGTTCCGCAGATTAAACAGATTAGATTAATTAAAAAGCAAAAAACTAGCCCACCCATTTGGTGATTCAGGCTGTACGAATAACATGATGTTTCATCTGTGTTAATCGGACTTGATTTGTAGCAGCTTTCCCATAGTGTGCCGCTGCGCACTACTATGCTGTATTTTTATTCCTGAATTCTTTCAAGTGATCAGGTAATACGCAGATCACCAATACCCGACATCAAATCTGCATCTTTGGAATGCTTGCTGTTCAACTTGATATTCAAACGCAGATCGTTGAGCGAATCAGCATTCTTTAACGCTTCCTCGTAGCTGATTTTGCCTGCTTCATACAGGTCGAATAAAGCCTGATCGAAAGTCTGCATACCCAATTCGCGCGACTTGGACATAACGGTTTTAATCATGTTAACTTCACCCTTAAAAATCAGATCCGAAATAAGCGGGGAGTTAAGCAAAATTTCAATGGCTGCTGCACGACCTTTGCCATCTTTGGTTGGAATCAGTCGCTGTGAAATAATACCTTTGATGTTCAGAGATAAATCCATCAACAGTTGGGCGCGGCGTTCTTCCGGGAAGAAGTTGATAATACGGTCGAGTGCCTGGTTGGCACTATTGGCGTGCAGTGTGGCAAGACACAGGTGGCCAGTTTCGGCAAAGGCCACAGCATGCTCCATGGTGTGTTGATCGCGAATCTCTCCGATCAGAATGACATCCGGCGCTTGACGCAGTGTATTCTTCAATGCCGCTTCCCAGCTGTCCGTATCCACGCCGACCTCGCGGTGGGTGATGATGCAATTGATATGTTCGTGTACATATTCCACCGGGTCTTCTATGGTGATGATGTGGCCGTAAGAATTTTTATTGCGATGCCCCAGCATCGCAGCCAGCGTGGTGGACTTACCCGAACCCGTCCCCCCCACCAGCAAAACCAGTCCGCGCTTGGTCATCACCACATCTTTCAGTATCTGTGGCAAGCCCATTTCATCAAGGTCTGGAATTTTGGTGGTAATGGTACGCAACACCATGCCAACGCGCTGCTGCTGCTGGAACACGTTGACGCGGAAACGGCCGATGCCTGGCGGGCTGATGGCAAAGTTGCATTCATGCGTGGATTCAAATTCTGCCGCCTGGCGGTCATTCATGATGCTACGTGCCAGTTCCTGCGTATGCTGTGCAGTGAGCGCTTGGTTGGACACCGGTATCATTTTTCCATCCAGCTTGAACGCAGGCGGAAAGCCCGTGGTAATAAACAAGTCTGATGCCTTTTTGGATATCATCCCGCGCAGCAAATTATGTACCAGCTCGGTGGCCTGATCTCTTTCCATGATGGATTCTCCTTAATTGCCTGGGAACAGGTCTTTGTTCATCGCCTTGCTGCGTGCCTCAGCAGGAGACACAATATTAGCCTTGACCATATTTAGCAGACACTGATCCAGCGTCTGCATACCTATGTTCGCACCCGTTTGTATTGCGGAATACATCTGCGGCACTTTTGCTTCGCGGATCAAGTTACGAATCGCTGGGGTGCAGATCATGATCTCGTGCGCGGCAACGCGTCCGCTACCATCTTTTGTTTTCAGCAGCGTTTGTGAGATTACCGCACGCAGTGATTCAGACAGCATCGCACGCACCATTTCTTTTTCATCTGCAGGGAATACGTCAATGATACGGTCGATGGTCTTTGCAGCGGAGCTGGTATGCAGTGTGCCGAAAACCAGGTGACCCGTTTCTGCGGCAGACATCGCCAGGCGGATGGTTTCCAGATCGCGCATCTCACCCACCAGAATAATGTCCGGGTCTTCACGCAGTGCACTTCTCAACGCATTCTGGAAAGACAAGGTATGCTGCCCGACTTCGCGCTGATTCACCAGGCACTTCTTACTCTCATGCACAAATTCGATCGGGTCTTCTACCGTCAGAATGTGTCCCATTTCGGTTTCGTTACGGTGATTCACCATCGCCGCCAGCGTCGTTGATTTACCCGAACCGGTAGGGCCGGTTACCAGCACCATACCGCGCGGAAAATCGGCAATAGACTCGAAAATTTTCGGCGCTTTGAGGTCTTCCAATGATAAAATTTTGGAAGGAATAGTACGCAAGACCGCACCGGCACCGCGGTGGTGTACAAAGGCGTTGACACGAAAACGGGCCAAACCCGGCACCTCAAAGGAAAAGTCGATCTCCTTGTTTTCCTCGTATGTTTTACGTTGCTGGTCATTCATGATGTCATATATAAGGGCATGTACCTCCTTGTGCTCCATCGGCGGCAGGTTAATTCTGCGTATATCGCCATGCACACGGATCATCGGTGGCAAGCCGGCAGAAAGGTGCAAGTCTGAAGCCTTGTTTTTAACGCTAAAAGCGAGCAGTTCCGTAATATCCATTATAATTTCCTATTTATTTGGCAGCTTGCGCTAGACGTTTATTAATAAGCTTGGTGATTATGACCGCAATCCTTTCCAACTTGCAAGCTGTGCACACCGCGATCAATCAGGCGGCGCTGGAAGCACAGCGCGATGCGGCGAAAATCACCCTCTTGGCCGTCAGCAAAATGGTCCCTGCAAGCGTGATACGCGAGGCGTATCATCTGGGCCAACAGGCGTTTGGCGAGAATTATGTGCAGGAAGCGCTGGATAAAATGCACGATTTGCATGACTTGCCACTGGAGTGGCATTTCATCGGCCCGATACAAAGCAACAAAACCCGTGCCATCGCCGAAAAGTTCAGCTGGGTACATAGCGTAGATAGATTGAAAATCGCCGAGCGTCTTTCCGAACAACGGCCTGCCAATTTACCTCCGCTGAATGTGTGTCTGCAAATTAATGTCAGTAATGAAGTGAGCAAGGGAGGCGTGGCGCTATGTGAAGCTGCTGCATTGGCCCAAGCCATTTCCGTTTTGCCGCGACTGAAACTGCGTGGTTTAATGGCGATACCTGCTCCGGTTGATGCACAGTCCTCACAGCGTGCACCTTTCGCCAATATGCGGGAATTGCTGACTAAACTTAATGCCAGCGGCTTAAGCCTTGATACTTTGTCGATGGGCATGTCGCACGATTTGACCGCCGCCATCTTGGAGGGCGCGACGATAGTGCGCGTAGGTACGGCTATTTTTGGCAGCAGAACATGAATCAACAATTACGCAATCAAACCTAAAAAAGCATTTGGCCACAGAGAACACAGAGAACACAGAGTAGAAACAATGAATTGTTCAGTTGTTGAGACTCACCCAGCAGGTAAGAAGCGAAACCCTTTGAGTGCCACGCACTCTCTGTGTCCTCTGTGATCTCTGTGGCTTGAACTGTCGTTTTTAGGATCAATAATTTGGATTGGAGGCAACGTGAATATATGTTTTATCGGTGGTGGAAACATGGCCAGCGCCTTGATTGGCGGCTTGCTCAAACGCGGCTTTGCTGCGGCGAATCTCCGCGTGGTGGAAATTAATGCTGAAAATTGCGCGCGTCTACATAACGAATTCGGCGTAAGAGCCTCCGCAGAGCTGGCTGCAAGCGTGGCACAGGCCGACTACATTGTGCTGGCCGTCAAACCTCAGCAACTGCATGAATTGGCGTTGCAGCTTGCCCCCATTCTCTCCGGGCAACTGATTATTTCCATTGCGGCAGGCATACGCGCACAAGACTTGGCCCGCTGGCTTAGGTCTGAAAACATCGTTCGCACCATGCCCAATACCCCCGCACTTATACGCAGCGGTATCACCGGCATGTATGCTTTACCGGCTGTTAGTGCAGCGCAGCGCCACGATGCGCAAACCATTATGGCAGCGGTGGGCAGCACGCTGTGGCTGGAAACTGAAACAATGATAGATGCCGTCACTGCCGTGTCTGGCAGCGGGCCGGCATATGTATTTTATTTTATAGAAGCGATGCAGCAGGCAGCACAAGAGCTGGGATTTAATCAGCAGGATGCGCGCCGTCTGGTATTGGATACTTTTATGGGAGCAGCAAAATTGGCAGAAGAAAGCACTGAGGACGTAGGCTTGTTGCGCGCGCGCGTTACTTCAAAAAACGGCACGACTGAACGTGCGCTACTCAGCATGGAAAGCAATCATATCAAACAGCATATCATTGCTGCGGTTCACGCCGCCGCCATACGTTCAAAAGAAATGGGTACCGAACTGGGGGCCAAGTCATGATCCAGCAAACCGTACAATTCCTGCTCGACGTGCTGTTACAACCCTTTGCCTTCATCCTGTTGTTGCGCTTTCACCTGCAATGGCTGCGTGCTCCCATGCGCAATCCGGTTGGCGAATTCATCATGGCGCTGACCAATTTCATCGTGCTGCGCACACGCCGTTATATTCCTTCACTCAAGGGTTACGACAGCGCCACCTTGTTGCTGGCTTATTCCTTCGAAATACTGTATCTATATCTTTCCGAATTCATTTGGATTGATTCATCCCCGGATGGCAACTATCTGATACTTGGATTGCTCGTTATGGGAGTAGTCAAACTGCTCAGCATGAGCATTATCCTGCTAATGATTGCCGCCATCATCCAGGCGGTCCTGTCCTGGGTTAATCCACATACAAGCATGAGCCCGATACTTAACGCCCTTACCTTGCCATTTATCAGACCATTGCAACGCCACATTCCACGCGTGGGCAACGTTGATTTGTCTGTTTTTGCGCTGATTATCATCTGCCAGCTTTTACTTCTGGTACCCGTCTCTTTGCTGGATAGACTCGCACGCAGCCTTGTCTGAAACAACTGATTCCAATTCCAGCACAAGCGACAATAATTATGCAAGATGGATCATTGCTATCCGGTTAAAAGT
>JBCKTZ010000025.1:0-19615 GCA_038925245.1 Gallionellaceae bacterium | reverse complement strand
TTGAACAAATCCATCTGCGCCTGATCGCGAATTTCATTGATGCGCTGAAACAGGAAAAACAATTGTGTAGGCAGGGCATTGCGCTTCGGGTCCAGATAAAAGCGCTCTAGGAATGGGTTTTCTTGCGGCTTTTCCAGCAGCACATCCGCGCCGATATGCTCAGCAATGCGCTGCGCAAGGCTGGTCTTGCCCACGCCTATCGGGCCTTCAACCACAATATATTGATATTTTTCAAGCCGCATTGGGCAATTTCTCCAGCTGCTGATCTGCGCACTGTTGCATGGATTTTTTTGCCGCGCCTACACCGTGAATCACACAGTCTGGCGCAATTTCCAGCAAGGGTTGCAATACAAATGCACGTTGGTGCATTTGCGGATGCGGTAGGGTCAAACCATGCTCGTGATGTTGCATGTCGTCGTACAGCAACAGGTCCAGGTCTAATGTACGCGGTGCATTTTGAAACTCGCGCGTGCGGCCGTTTTCCTGTTCCAACGCAAGCAAGGCATGCAGCAAGGCTAACGGTGCCAATGTCGTTTCAACCTTGACCACCGCATTGATAAAATCCGGCTGATCCAGATAACCGACTGGCGCACTGCGATACAAGCTGGAACGCGCCAAAACGCGTGTCTCAGGCAAGCAGTCTATCGCCTGCATGGCCTGCAATACTTGTGCAACCGGATTCGCCAGGTTACTGCCCAAGCCAATAAAAGCACTGTGTTTCATCGCAGATTATCCCACGCCTCGTCATTCCCGCGCAGGCGGGAATCCAGCAATAAAACATTCCGCGTAGCGGTGAGAGTGTGTTGTTGGGGCTTCAGCCCCTTACAACCACAGCCTACCCCTTGCGGGTACAGAGGCAGGGTCGCACGCAGTGCGGGCACCCAACAGCGTACTCCTTGCGAGTGCAAAACAGCAGCATTGTCCCGCTTCTCGGGGCATACTTCAATCAACTGGATTCCCGCCTGCGCGGGAATGACGGTTTGTTGGTTTAATGGACAATCTGGGTTCATCACACTGGAATAATCAAGCCGCCACGGTAGCTGCCGGTTTTTTGTTGCGGCGGCGTCTCTTTTTTGGCCCCTGTTCCGGCATCAGCATTTCTTCACGGCGCTCGTTGGAGGCCTCTTGAAACTCTGTCCACCAGTCGCCCAACTCCATGGGCATCTCACCGCTTTGACAACGCAACAGCATAAAATCATACGCCGCACGGAAGCGCGGCGACTCCAGCAAACGCAGCGGACGCGGGCCGGAGCGCTGCTCCAGTCGCGGTTGCAGCAGCCAGATTTCTTTCATGATCGCATCGTGGCGATGCGGAATGGCCATTTGCGAACGTTGCTTGTGCAATACCGCATCCATCGCCAAATGCAACGCCGCTATCGCCGGCTTTCCTGCATCCAGCTGTGCATTCCACAAGCTCAGCACTTCATGCCATAACAATGCGGCAAACAAAAATGCAGGCGAAGCAGGCTTGTCTTCACTCAGCCGTTTGTCGGTATTGGCCAGTGCCAGCATCACGAATTTTTCGCCCATCGGCTGCTCAAGAATCACATCCAGCATCGGCAGCAGGCCGTGATGCAAATGCATCGCGCGCAACTTCTTGATGCACTCCACCGCATGACCTGACATCAGCAGTTTCAGCATTTCGTCCAGCAGACGCGCCTCTGGCACGTTACCGAGCAAGCCCTTCATGCTGAAGATTGGCTCGGCAGTAGCGGCTTCCAGTTTCATCCCCAGCTTGGCCGACAGACGCACTGCACGCAGCATACGCACCGGGTCCTCACGGTAACGCGTGGCAGGGTCGCCTATCATGCGCAGCAAATTGGCGCGAATATCGGCATAGCCGTGGTGGAAGTCGAAAATCTCTTGGGTACTAGGGTCATAAAACAAGGCATTGGCAGTGAAGTCACGCCGTGCTGCATCCTGCTCCTGGTCGCCAAATTCATTGTCGCGCAGCAGACGGCCATGGTCATCGGTCTGCGCATCCACCGCGTCTATCATGCGGCGGAAGGTGGCAACTTCCACCGTCTCATCGCCAAACATCACGTGCACTAGGCGGAAACGGCGGCCGATAATGCGCGATCGGCGAAAGATGCGGCGCACCTCTTCCGGCGTGGCATCGGTGGCAATGTCAAAATCCTTGGGCTGGCGCTTGAGCAACAAATCACGCACCGCGCCGCCCACCACATACGCCTGATACCCCGCAGCTTGCAGTCCATCGGTTACACGTCGTGCTGCCGAGCTAATGCCCTCACGCTTGACGCCATGCACCTTAAAAGGAATGGCCTCGTAATTGCCCGACTTTCTGGATTTTTTGGACTTGCCCCGCACCAGAGAAATGACGCGCTTGATAAATTTTTTAATCATTAATTTCAATTCAAAGAGACGTCGCGAACCACGACCATCAAGAAGACAAGATTATACACTGGGGGATAGCCTACTGCTGTGCTTGCAAGCATCTCTATTTAAAAGAAATAAAAAGGGCTGGCGAACGCCAGCCCTTGGCCATGCAGGTAAGGTCAAACCGTTATAAAACGCGTATCCATCCCCAATACTCGCGCTGCCTTATTCAGACGTGCGTCGAAACAGGCAAAGCTCACTGACATACCGGACACCTGCTTCGCCTGATAGGCCGCAGCCAATTGCACGCTATCATAGCCGCGTAGGGCAAAGGTATCCGCATATTCTCCAGCGAGTTTCACCACGTCCTGACTTACCTCAATGATCAGGTAATGTGGCCAGTCCACCGCTAAGGCTTGCTTGGCCTGCTCGATAGATTGCGCATCTGCAGGCACCGTTCTTGCGCGGCGGGAAAGGGCTGCATAAGTTTCAGCCCAAGCGATGCGGCACACCGCAACAGCCTCCGCTTCTGCGACAAGCGACTTCACCGCATCACTTTCCGCCTCTACCAAATAGAGCTTGACCAGTGCGGAAGTGTCGCAGAACAAAATCATCCGCGATCTTCCAGCACCATTTCCGCTACGCTACGTCCGAGCGGAGCAAGCTTATACGCTGCCCCAACAGGCTTGCCACCTCCCCATTGCGCCACCCCGCCAACGACGAGCCGCGCCAAGCCTTCAATCCCGGGAGCAGGAACCCCCACAATACGCGCCACCACCTTGCGGTGGGAAGTAACATCGATGGCCACGCCCGCTTGTGCCTGAGACAGATAGCTGGATAAATGTGACTTCAATTCACGAGTAGAAACCTGCATATATCACCTCAATTTTTATATTACATAATAAATTGTGACTACAAATCAAAGTGGCGTCAAGTGGAAGCCTATTGTCCTCAGGGTGAATGCCCCTCTTTTTTCCTCAACGCAAACTAATAATCCGCCACCCATGCTGCTCCGCATGACTGCGCAAAGTATCATCCGGATCCACCGCTACCGGATTTTTCACCAGTGCCATCAAGGGTAAATCGTTGAGTGAATCACTATAAAAAGTGGTATCCGCAAAGCTGCCCCAAGTCCAGTCGTGATGTTTCATCCAGGCTTCGAGACGGGTGATTTTGCCTTCGCGGAAGCAGGGCACGCCGTGTACCAGCCCGGTGAACTCTCCATCCTTTTGTTGCGGCTCGGTGGCGATCAGAAATTCCACGCCATATTCATGTGCGATGGGTGCTGTAACGAAACTGTTTGTTGCGGTGATGATGGCGCAGATGTCACCGGCGGCACGGTGGCTGGCCACCAGTTTTTTCCCGGCTTCGTTCATCATTGGGCGCACTTTGATGCGCATAAAATCTGCATGCCATTGATCCAGCTCTTTGCGCTTGTGGCTCGACAGAGGCTTGAACTGAAAGTCGAGGAAGGCGTGAATATCCAGGGTGCCGGCTTTGTATTGCTCGTAGAAGGTCAGATTTTTTGCTTCAAACAGTTCGCGATCAAGCACGCCCTGCTCGATTAAAAATTGCGACCACTCGAAGTCGCTATCGCCG
The DNA here is from genome assembly GCA_038925245.1 of Gallionellaceae bacterium. Lineage (GTDB taxonomy): Bacteria > Pseudomonadota > Gammaproteobacteria > Burkholderiales > Gallionellaceae > 39-52-133. The sequence goes on along the minus strand of JBCKTZ010000025.1, from coordinate 15,679 downwards.
CTTAACAGAGTGTTGTCCAGATCAAATAAAGCGAGGTTCAATTTATTGCTCCGATGTTGTATTAAATACTTTGTCCGCAGATTACGCAGATTAAATAGATTCCATAAGGTCATCTCTAAAAACTCATATTTTGCGAGCATCCGCTTCACGTATTGCCTGCTTACCCCACTTGTCATTCCCGCGAAGGCGGGAATCCAGTCAATCAAGCATCTGGATCCCCGCCTTCGCGGGGACGACGGCATTTATAGAGGTGCAAATAAGGCAAAATAAAGATTATTGCTGTGGCAAGGGTTCATGTTTTTATAATCTGTTTAATCTTCGGACGAAACGGTTTTTCCCGCCTGCATCACCTCCTTCAACAGCGGCACCGAGGCTGCGCGCTTCAGGCGCAAGCAATGCTCATCCAACGCATCCAGCACGCCAAGTAAAGCAGGTAAGTCGCGCCTGCCGTGGCGCAGCAGATATAGAGTGACTTCTCGTGGCAACACCAAGCCACGTGCTTTCGCATGCTGTTGCAAAGCCTGAGATTTTTCTTCGTCGCTCAATGGCTGCACCTGATAGACCAGACCCCAACCCAGCCGGGTACGCAGGTCGTCGCGCAGCTTTAAATGCGCGGGGGCTGCGGTGCCGCTGACCAGCAGCATGCCGCCGCTTTCGCGTTGGTGATTATAGAGGGCGAACAGGGCTATTTGCGCGGGCTCGTCCAACAGTTCAACATCATCTATCGCCACCATCTCAATGGTTTCCGGCTCAACGGCTTCCGGCACGGTGGCTAGGGTGTGCTTGCCAGAAGTGTATTTACCAGTCAGGCCGAGCGTGTGTGCCTTTTCAACGGTGGCTTGCAGCAGATGACTCTTGCCACTGCTTGTATCGCCCCAGATATAAATGCAGCGCTCGGCCTGGGTTTTATTCAGCGCATTGTTGAGCGCGGTCAGCAATTCAATATTGTGTCCGGCAACAAAGTTATCGAAGGTGGGAATCCAGTCAGGCGAGATGTCCAGCAACATTTGTGTCATTTGAAATTATTCTTTGTATAGAGAGCTGTTCAGATACCAGCGGCCGGTATGACGCAGACCCACCAGCAATGCAGCCGACACAGGCAAGGCGAGCAGCAGACCGAAAAATCCGAACAGCTGGCCGAATGCAAGCAGTGAAAACACTACCGCAAGTGGATGCAGGCCGATGCGGTCGCCCACCAGCCAGGGCGTGACCAACATGCCTTCCAGAATTTGGCCAATACCAAATACGAGCCACACCAGTGCAATGCTGGTGAATAGGTCAAACTGGGTGACTGCTGCAAGGGTAGCTAGTGCTAGGCCGGTGACCATACCTAGATAGGGGATGAATACCAGCATGCCTGCCACCACGCCGATTGGCAGTGCAAATTGCAGGCCGGTGAGCCACAGTCCGAATACATAAAAACTGCTCATCAATAGCATAACCGATATTTGCCCACGTAAAAACTGGCCCAGAATGCCGTCGATTTCCCGTGCAATCTCCCGCACTTTTGCATGCAGGCGACGCGGAATGGCGTGTTCAATTTTAGCCAACAACAGTGGCCAGTCACGCAACAAATAAAACAGCACCAGAGGAATCAGCAACACATTCATCAGTAACGCCAGCAGCATTGCACCGCTGCCGCCCAGCCACGGCAGGACTTTTACCGCCGCCCCGCCTGCGCTCTGCCAATGTGTGCTGAGTAGATTTTTCAGTACTTCATTGTCCCACTGCAAATTCACATTAAAATACTGTTGCAGCAGCGGCAGCAATTTCAGACGCGCCGTGTCCAGCAGCGCTGGCAGGCCTGTGACAAAGTGGTTGAATTCCTTTTGCAGCAACGGCAGCATGATGAGAATAAGCAAGGCCAGTAATCCCACCAGCGTTGCCATCACCAGCAGCGCCGCCAGCGTGCGCGGCAATTTCCAGCCACGCGGCAGTTTGAGTGCGTTCAGCTTGCTCACCCAGGGGTCGCAGATGTAAGCCAGTATGGCCGCCACCACAAAGGGGGTGAGAATGGGTTCCAGCAGGTAGACCAGCCAGGCGAAAATCGCGGTTATCGCGATCCATTGCAGTGCAACAAAGCGTTCGGTAGGCATTTCGGGTAAAATCCACACATTAAAAATTAGCAGCACTGTATCCCGAAGAAAGCGAGAACTCAACTTGAAACAAGAACAAGCCCCCAATAAGAACCCCCTTTCCTACCGCGATGCCGGTGTAGATATGGACGCCGGCGACCGTCTAGTCGAGAATATCAAGCCGTTTGCCAAGCGCACCATGCGCCCCGAGGTACTAAGCGGCATCGGTGGCTTTGGCGGGCTGGTGGAGATTTCCAAAAAATATAAGGAACCTGTTTTGGTCTCCGGCACCGACGGCGTGGGAACTAAACTTAAATTGGCATTCGAGCTGAATCGCCATGACACCGTGGGTATCGATCTGGTTGGTATGAGTGTGAACGATATTCTGGTGCAGGGCGCGGAGCCGCTGTTCTTCCTCGATTATTTTGCCTGCGGCAAGCTGGATGTGGATGAGGCCACCGAAGTGATCAAAGGCATAGCCCATGGCTGCGAACAAGCCGGCTGCGCGCTGATCGGCGGCGAAACTGCGGAAATGCCGGGCATGTATCCCGTGGGCGAATACGACCTCGCCGGATTTGCGGTGGGTGTGGTCGAGAAGGCCAACATCATTACCGGCGAGCATATCAAGCCGGGCGATGTGGTGCTGGGCATGGCTTCCAACGGCGCGCATTCCAACGGTTACTCGCTGGTGCGCAAGATCATCGAACGCAGCAAGCCTGACCTCAATGCCAAATTTGACGGCGAGCGCACGCTGGCTGATTGCATCATGGCCCCCACCCGCATTTACGTGAAGCCGCTGCTGGCGCTGATGCAAACACTCACCATTAAAGGCATGGCGCACATCACCGGCGGGGGCCTCACCGAAAACGTGCCACGTGTACTGCCTGCCAATGTGGTTGCCGACATCGACAGCAAGACCTGGCACTCACCCAAGCTGTTTGACTGGCTGCGCGAGCAAGGCAACGTGGCCGCGCAGGAAATGTTCCGTACCTTCAATTGCGGTATCGGCATGGTGGTGATCGTGAGCCGGGAAGATGCCGACAAGGCAATCAGCCAACTGCAAGCGGCAGGTGAAAAGGTTAGTCAGATCGGTCTTATTCGTGCACGCAACGGGGATGAACACCAAACCCAGGTACGTTAAGTGAAGAAAATTGTCATCTTAATCTCTGGCCGTGGCAGCAATATGCAGGCGCTGCTTGCAGCCAAGCTACCCTGCCAAATCTCTGCCGTGATCAGCAACCGTGCCGATGCGCTAGGGTTGGAATATGCCAGCCAGCATGGCATCGCAACACGGGTAGTCGCACATAAAGACTATGCAGACCGGGCCTCATTCGATGCTGCGCTGGCAGACGTGATAGACAGCTACCAGCCAGATTTTGTAGTGCTGGCGGGCTTTATGCGCATTTTGACCGAGCACTTCGTCAATCGTTATCACGGTCGCCTGATCAATATCCACCCGTCTGTGCTGCCGGCTTATGCAGGGATGAATACGCATGAACGTGCGCTGCAGGATGGCGTCAAAATTCATGGTTGCACGGTGCACTTTGTAACGCCCGATCTCGACCACGGCCCCATCATTATTCAGGCTGCGGTGCCTGTGCTCGGCAACGATACACCGCAGTCATTGTCTGCACGGGTATTGAAGGAAGAGCATATTATTTATCCGCAGGCGATACGCTGGTTGTGCAGCGGGCAGGTAAGTTTAAATAGCGAAGGAAGGGTTGTGTCGACTTGCGCAGAACGAAAAGACGCAACGCTTGTTTCACCCAATCTGGAGTGATTCCCATTCTAATTAGAAACTGCAATCATTTATGTAGGGTGCGTCCCACGCACCGCATTGCTGGTGCGTGGGACGCACCCTACGATATTTAATTTTTGAAATCAAAATGGTATGAGAGCATGAAGCATCTAGTCAGCCGCGCCGTCGCAGCACTGTTGCTCTGCATTGCTTCTCAAGTTTTGCTTGCCGAACCTGCAAGCAAAATCCAAGCAAGTTACGATGTGCTCGGTTTTGGCATGATGCTGGCCAACATCAGCGAGACCTTTATCCGCACCGGCGACAGCTATCAGATTGAAAGCGTAACTAAGGCAGTTGGTCTGCTGGCTCGCCTCAAGCCTGACACGGTACGCGTTAGCAGCCACGGGAAAATCACAGCGCAAGGACTGGTTCCGCTCGGCTTTTCATTAACACGCGAAGTCGGCACTCACAAAAATGCCAGCGCCAAATTCAACTGGGAAAAATCTATTGTTACCTATACCGATTACAAAGGCGTCAACGACTTGCCGCTTGCAAAAGGAACACAGGACAAGCTGAGCCTGTTATACCACCTACCACTGCTGGTAAAAATGGATCAGACCGAATTTAAATTTGCTATCGCCGATGACAATAATTTGGAAGACTACAGCTTCAGCCTGAATACAGAAGAACACAATATACTCATGCCTATGGGTACTTTTAAAACCCGGTACATCAGCAATACACCGGTAGGCAAGCAAGTTAAATATGAAATATGGATGGCGACAGCACACGCTTACTTTCCATACAAGATCATCGTGACCGATGCAAAAGGCGGACAGCTGACGCAGGTGCTGACAAATATTTCCATTACCCCGTGAAACCCGCAACATCCTTTCCCCTCAAACGCATCACCCTGGCTGTTGCACTCTCGCTGCTGCTACATAGCCTGCTGCTGTGGCAGTTGCCAACAATACAGCTAGTCAGTGATATCGAGTTACCCCCCCTACAGGCGAAACTTGTAGCTTTGCCCAAGCTGGTAAAAAATCCGCTACAACGCAGACCCAAAGCAAAAGCAGCCATTCCGCCACAGGCGATAACAGAAGCTGCTGCCTCTGCCGTCCCATTAACAAGCGATGATGCCGCTTCTGCCATTGCTGCGTCATCAGTCGTGGCAGAGTCGATCACACCTACAATACCCGATGCAAGTACAAGCCCAAGCAACAGCCCTTCCCTGCTGCCCAAACATGCACAGTTGACTTTCTCCATACAATACGGCAGCGACGGCTTTAAGGTGGGTGAGGTAAAACATGTGCTGGAAAATACAGGAGAACGCTACACCCTGCATGCCGATACGAAAACCACCGGTGTGGTCAGCCTATTCAAGAACTATTCTTTCAGACAGACCAGCAGCGGCCTGGTCACCCAACTTGGCTTGCGTCCAGTGCACTATCAGGAAGACAAGGATGATGGCAAGGGCACCCGGACCTTAACTGCACGCTTTGACTGGGATAACAATCGAGTGCACTTTTCAAACGGAACTTCAAGCCCCCTGCTGGAACAGGCACAGGATATGTTGAGCTTGCCTTATCAACTGTCACAACTACCATTGAGCCTGGACAGCTTTCCAATTGCATTGAGCAATGGCAGGAGGATCAGTCCATATTTTATTGCAGTAGGAGAAGAAACCGTGATCAACACCACGATGGGTGAATTGCGTACCATTCCCCTGCGCAAGGTACAAAGTCCGAAAGAAGACGGCCTGCTTATCTGGTTGGCTTTAGAATATCGCCTGTTACCGGTTAAAATACAGTACTTGGACAAATCTGGCGCAGTATCCGCCAGTATGGTTATCACCGACATCCGCGTTTCGGATGAATAATTTACACGTAAACACTCCATGCTCCTTACCGAATACCGTTTAGAACTCGTCATACAAGCCCTGCGCACCATTCTGCCGCTGGTACACCCCGCAGATACCTCGCTGCGCTATTTTTTCCAGGCCGAGCGTATCGGCTCGAATGAACGCGCGCTGGTGGCGGAAACCGTGTTTGGCGTGTTGCGTCACCGCTTGTTTCTTGAGCATGCCTCTGGTGAGCAAACCACCCCGCGCCGGCTAGCGCTCGGCTACTGGGTTAAATTCGCCGGCTACAACCTGCGCGAACTTATTCCCCTGCTTAAAGCAACCGAATCCGAATGGCTGGGACAACTGAAATCGATCAAAGTGAACGAACTGCCTTTGTCAGTACAAGCCGAACTGCCGGACTGGATTATCGAAAAATTGCGCGCACATTACAGTGATGAAGAAATTCTGGCGATAGGCTTGTCCATGCAACAGTCCGCCGGTCTGGACTTGCGCGTCAACACCCATCTGTCCAACCGTAACGAAGTATTGGCAGGTTTACTGGCCGAAGGCGTTACCGCTGAAGCAACGATTTACTCTCCCATCGGCATACGCTGCAAGGGCAAGCCCTCACTCAACAAGAGCCCGATGTTTGCAGGGGGAAAATTTGAAGTACAGGATGAAGGTAGCCAATTGCTCGGTTATTTGGTTGCGCCAAAACGCAATGAAATGGTGGTGGATTTTTGCGCGGGTGCGGGTGGCAAATCGCTAATGCTGGGCGCCATGATGAACTCGCAGGGCAGACTTTACTGCCTGGATGTTTCGGAAAAGCGCTTGACCAATTTGAAACCGCGACTGAAGCGTTCCGGCTTGAGCAATCTGCAACCGCAGCTGATCGCACATGAAAATGACATCAAGGTAAAACGCCTAGCCGGAAAAATTGATCGCGTACTGGTCGATTCCCCCTGTAGCGGTCTGGGTACATTAAGGCGCAATCCTGACTTGAAATTTCGCCAATCGCCACAAAGCCTGGCAGAGCTCACTCAAAAACAAAGTAATATTCTTGCCTCTGCCAGCAAACTATTGAAGAACGGTGGCCGCCTGGTCTATGCCACGTGCAGTCTGCTGCATGAAGAAAACCAGGATATTGTTATAGCCTTCCTGTCAGCCCACCCCGAGTTCAAGTTGGTACCCGCCGGTGAAGTACTGGCACAACAAAAAATTCCGCTGGAAATGGGTGATTACCTGCAACTGTTTCCTCAGAAACACGGTACAGATGGATTTTTTGCTGCCGTAATGGAACGACATGTTGCAAGTAAACCAGCCACGATTAGCGAAGATGCCTGAGTTGCATTTTAAATAAACCTGGATTATTGATGAGTGTAGAGAACACACCCCTGTAGGAGCGGCTGTTAGCCGCGATTGCTTTTATCTAACACGGATATCGCGGCTAACAGCCGCTCCTACAGATCCCTTATTTCGCAAAATAAGCTATCGAACAACATAAGTTCCACACAGCTTGCAACACTAGTGTCGCGTCAAGCATAAAATGACGGATAGATTTGTTTGAGCATTGGTAGGGTGGATAAGGTCGCAGGCCGCATCCACCGTGCGATGGTGGATGCGCTGCGCTTATCCACCCTACAAAAAACCGACACATGCAAATACGACATTTCATGCATGACGCGACACTAGCAGCCTCCTACACTACGCTCTGCTAAGCCAAACTGAGATCAACTAACGCAGCTTCAATTTCAGCAAATGTACGGGCAACTGAGGTAATGTGCACTTGCACACCCAGTTGGCGCGCAATTTGACTCACTGAGAACATGCCGCATATCGCCTGCAAACCATTTGCATTCTCTTCAACCACCATAGCATGCTGGCGACCGGCAGCTTTCAATGTCGCCAGTATATGTCCAACTTTTACAGGAACAACGTCCTGCATGTTCAATACTTCCAATTCGCGTTGTGGCGTCATGATGTCGCGCACCATGATTTCAGCATGAGTCCCGCCCATCTGCTGCAAAAAACGCATGGGTTTTTCACCCAGAATGTCGGTGGCGGTTAACAAACCTGCAACTTTATCCGCTGCATCCAGCACCAACAAAGTACGCACACCATAACGCTTCATTTTATCGTGCGCTCTATCCATTGGTGTTTTTGTGCGCACCGTAATCACCGAAAGTTTTTTTAGATCTGTCATTACGCTTAATGCAGGATCTTCCAGCGTTACTTTTTCTGGTAACTCATGGCTAGGACGCACAAAACTAGCCCCCATTTTCAAGGAATGCGAAGCTAATGCGGTATATTCACGGTTCATTTGATTCTCCTTCAGGATATCTATTCAATTAATCTTTAGCGCCAACAGATGTAACAAGCCCTCTGTCCCTGTCGCCTCCATTATCTGACCGCTTGATAGATGGAAGGTAACGCGCCAATTCGTTCAAAGCCAAACCATAAACCTCGCGCTTGAACTCAATCACATTATTGATATCAACCCAATAATCTGTCCAGCGCCATGCGTCAAACTCAGGATGACCAGATGCACGCAAAGAAACGTCACAGTCGCGACCAGTCAAACGCAACAGAAACCAGATTTGCTTTTGGCCCTTGTAATTGCCCCTGGACTCCCGTTTTGACCAGTTCTGCGGCACTTCATAACGCATCCATTCACGCGTGCGGCCAAGTATCTCAACATGGCAGCATTTCAAACCGACCTCTTCATGCAACTCTCGATACATCGCCTGCTCTGGCGTTTCACCATACTGAATCCCGCCTTGCGGAAACTGCCACGCATCCTGGCGGATACGCTTGCCCCAAAAAGCCTGATTTTTTTCATTCGTCAGTATGATGCCGACATTTGGGCGATAGCCTTCTCGGTCTATCATGTTATGCCCCATCAATTATATTAATGTGTGGATTGTTCCATATTTCACGCTCGCTGCAAAGCACTTATTCCAGCAGCATTTATTCCGGCAACATTTACTCAACAATACTTTCTACATGAAATGCAACGAAAATAGCCTTTAACGGTAAAATGATGTTTTAAAAAACCACAACTCAGCGGAACCTATCATGCGTGTTTCACAATTCTTCATTTCCACCCAGAAAGAAGCCCCAGCAGAGGCCGAACTGATTAGCCATCAGTTGATGCTGCGCGCTGGCTATATCAGAAAACTTGCCAGTGGCCTGTACACCTGGATGCCCCTTGGGCTGCGCGTACTGCGCAAGGTTGAGGCGATCGTGCGCGACGAAATGAACAAGAGTGGCGGCATTGAGCTGCTGATGCCGGCGGTGCAACCGGCCGAACTTTGGCAGGAAACGGGGCGCTGGGAGGTTTTCGGTCCGCAGATGCTGAAAATCACCGACCGTCATGACAAGCTGTTCTGCTTCGGCCCCACCCATGAAGAAGTCATTACCGACATTGCGCGTCGCGAAGTAAAAAGCTATCGCCAGTTGCCGCTGAATTTTTATCAGATCCAGACCAAATTCCGCGACGAAGTACGGCCGCGTTTTGGCGTCATGCGCGCACGCGAATTTTTGATGAAAGATGCCTATTCATTCCACGCCAATTTCGACAGCCTGGAACAGACTTACCGCGTGATGTATGAGACCTATACGCGTATCTTCACCCGTCTTGGTTTGAAATTCCGTGCGGTGGCTGCTGATACTGGCGCGATCGGTGGCAGCGGTTCGCATGAGTTCCATGTGTTGGCGGATTCCGGTGAAGATGCTCTGGCCTTCTGCCCTACCTCCGAATATGCAGCCAATGTGGAGCTGGCTGTAGCCGTCGCACCCGTTGCACCACGGGGTAACGCTACCGAAACTCTGCGAAATGTGGACACACCCAAACAAACCACTTGCGAAGACGTAGCCGCGTTGCTTGGCATTCCCTTGCAACAAACGGTCAAGCTGATTGCTGTCATAGCCGAAGATAAACTCGTCATATTGCTGCTGCGCGGTGATCACTCCCTGAATGAAATTAAAGCCAACAAACTGCCCGGCTTGGCTGAATTCCGTTTTGCACGCGAAGATGAGATTCGTGATTTCTTCGCTTGCCCTCCAGGTTTCTTAGGGCCGGTCGGCATCGACCGAGAAAAGACACGCGTGATCGCCGACCTAACTGTTGCCGCCATGAGCAATTTTGTAGCCGGCAGTAACAAAGCGAAATTCCATACAGCAGGTATCAATTGGGGGCGTGACTTGCCCGAACCCGATCTGATCGCCGACATCCGCAATGTGATAGCGGGCGACCCCAGCCCGGACGGCATGGGCACGCTGCAATTGTGCCGTGGCATCGAGGTCGGCCATATCTTCCAGCTGCGCAGCAAATATTCCACAGCACTCAATGCCACCTATCTGGATGAGAATGGCAAGGTTCAGTTCATGGAAATGGGCTGCTACGGCATCGGCGTGTCACGCATTGTTGCTGCTGCGATAGAGCAAAATTATGATGCACGCGGCATTACTCTGCCTGTTGCAATGGCACCGTTCCAGGTGGCCATCGCCCCTATCGGCATGAAGAAAAGCGAGGCTGTGCGTGCAGCCGCTGAACAGCTATACGCAGACTTCACCGCAGCGGGTATTGAGGTGTTGATGGATGATAGAGACGAGCGCCCCGGTGTCATGTTTGCCGACCTAGAGTTGATCGGAATTCCCCATCGGATTGTAATTGGTGATCGTGGGCTGAAAGATGGGAAAGTGGAGTATCAGGGTCGCCGGGAGTCAGAGGCACAAATTTTAGACTTGCACAATGCAGTTGGAGTCGTACAATCCCTAATATGAACATAAGGATGCATCTAAAAAAATTCGCTTTGCTACTGCCTGTTGCCACGGCATGGGCTTGCTTTTCCCCTGTACTCCACGCTGGCGCACTGGCAGAGAGAGAGCTCTCAGCCAGCGTGCGCGCTGTTTTGCAACGCGCTGTCGCGGATCAAGCAGCACCCAAACTTGCCTTCTCCTCTCAACAGGAGGCGCAATTCTGGTTATCCGAAATGTCCGTCCGCCTGAAAACAAGAATGCCGAATAATGAAGATAGGCGTGAGTTTTTAAGTACCGTGCACTATGAAGCTGTGCGCGCAGGCCTTGATCCGCATCTGGTATTAAGCCTGATTCAGGTGGAAAGCAATTTCAACAAATATGCGGTATCCAGCGTGGGCGCGCGTGGTTATATGCAGGTTATGCCATTCTGGGTGAAAGCAATTGGCACACACGAGCACAATCTGTTCCACCTGAGAATTAACCTGCGCTATGGCTGTACCATCATGCGCCATTATCTGGACATGGAAAAAGGCAATCTGTATCGTGCACTTGGTAGGTACAACGGCAGCCTGGGCAGGCCTGAATATCCTAATCTGGTCAAAACTGCATGGCACAAACATTGGGCTGCGCCAGTCATGACCCGCTCAAAAGACAAAGCAAGTCCGATCAGCTAGTGTCGCGTCATGCATAAAATGACGGATATGTTGTTTGAGCATTGGTAGGGTGGATAAGCGCAGCGCATCCACCGAACGCATGGTGGATGCGCTGCGCTTATCCACCCTACGGAAACTGAAACGACTTTATCCGTCACTTGATGCTTGACGCGACACTAGTGTACTGTTGCAATCTTGATGGGACTTAAAATATCCCTGTAGCAGCGGCTGTTACAGACCCTCTTATTTCGCAAACACCTTATTTTAAATTATTCAATTTAATCAGTATCTTACGTAAATAACCACACCTTAGTCCAACGAGTTTCCAGTAGAACATTTAAACAACAAACACTATTTTTTTGACTTCGAACGAATAAAGTTTTCTATATCTTTTCGCGTCACCATGCCAGCCTGATAACTGACCAGTTTACCGGATGGATCATAAAGATAGGTAGTCGGCAAAGCCTCAACTTTACCTATTTGGGCAGCAAGCTTGTCGCTTCCCATCACAATCGGGTAACTGATTTCCAGCTGTTTGGCAAAAGCATTTACCGAATCTTTTGAAGAACTCATTGCAACGCCAATGACCACAAAATCTTTTGCCGCACGCTCGTTATGCATGTCAACCAGCTCAGGAATTTCTTCAAGGCATGGCGGACACCAGGTCGCCCAGAAATTTACCAGCACCCACTTGCCTTTGTAATCGGATAGCCGCTGTACTTTACCCTGCATATCATTGAACACAAACTCGTTCGCTGCAACATTCAATGTTGTCAGCAACAGCAAGCCCAATAGCAAAAAATGATTGGTCTTCATCATGAACTAATTCCTATAAAAAACTGCATATGGGCACCTCTAAAAACTCATACTTTGTGAGCATCCGCGTGCCTGCTTACCCCACTTGTCATTCCTGCCCTTCGTTAAACAAGGTACGCAAACTCACTGAAGCTGTTTTTTCATTATGCTCAGCTAGGCGGGCTAGCCAGGCATTAATTCCCTCACAACTTTCAGTTGCGGGAGGCTTGCTTGGGTCGAACACAAACAAACGGTAAAGCTCGATAGCTTGCACATGTTCAGGCGCTCGTACCATTACCCAACCCTGCCCTGCCACACGCTGCACAAGCTTGATCGTTGTCATTTTTTCCAGCAACTCTTCCAGTGAGTCATAACCCAGCATCAGTTTTTTTGAAAGTTTGGGCAGGGTCTGAGTTTCACCAGTGCGTAATCCTTCACTCATGATTTTCAGAATGCACAATGAATAATATAGCTTCACCTCGGGTGAGAGTGCATGCGCTCCGTTCTTGCTGCGCCAGCTTGAAAGTGAAGCCGTCAATACGGCGCCCATCAATACAGTCAACCACGACAGGTATACCCACAGCAAAAAAATCGGAAAACTAGCAAATGCACCGTACACCAGCTTATACGTGGGGAAATGTGTAATATACAACGCGAATCCACTGCTCATTGCTTCGAATGCCAACGCAGACACTGCACCTCCAATAAACGCGTGTCGCATAGGTACAAATCGATTGGGAACCACGCGAAACAAAAAGGCAAATGCCAGCGTTGCAAGAATGATGGGCACCAGCTTGAGCATACCCAACACGACTGATGAAAGATTAAAATTACCCGCAGACATACCGATCAACCATGAGGTCATCGACAGGCTGCCTCCCATCAATATAGGCGCCAGCGTCAGTACGGCCCAATACACCAACACTCGTTGTATCACCGTGCGCTGCCGTGTTACCCGCCAGATTTTATTAAAAGCACTATCGATGCTGTAAATCAGCATCATCGCGGTGACCGCCAGAAAAGCGATGCCCACTGCAGTCATCCTGGCCGCATTATTGGCAAACTGCTCCATGTAGCGCGAGATTATTTTACCGCCAGTTTCCGGCAGCATGTTTTCCAAGATAATACTTTTTGCATGGCCCGAAAAATCTGAAAATTGCGGGAAAGCCGAGAAAAGAATAATCGTGATGGTGACCAGCGGCACCAAAGACAACAGCGTCGTAAAGGTCAAACTTGAAGCCATATCCAAGCAACGCTCCTGCTTGAAACGTGCAACAATCAGCTTTAGAAAGTACATCAAATGCAGGCCGTGAATATTCTTGATTAATTTAGTCATAATGAAAGCAAACTTTTACTGTAGGGCTAACTAAAATACAATGACCAGCATGATAACCGACAAAGAAATTCTTGTACTGTATTACAGCCAGCATGGCGCAGTGCGTCAGATGGCACAATTGATTGCTCGCGGGGTGGAGCAGGTTCCAGGCGTGCGTGCCCGACTGCGCACCGTGCCCAAAGTTTCCGCCACCTGTGTAGCCACCGAGCCTGCCATACCCGACACTGGCGCACCCTATGCCGAGTTGCGCGACCTTGAAGAGTGCATCGGTATCGCACTGGGCAGCCCCACCCGCTTTGGAAATATGGCTGCAGCGATGAAATACTTCTGGGATGGCACCAGCTCATTATGGATAAAACACGCACTGGTCGGCAAACCTGCCGCGTTATTTACCTCTACCGGCTCCATGCATGGCGGGCAGGAAACAACATTGGTGACCATGATGATGCCCTTGCTGCACCACGGCATGGTGATCGTCGGCCTGCCCTATTCCGAACCCGAGCTCAATACCACCCGGCAAGGTGGCACTCCCTATGGCGCCAGCCATGTGGCTGGGCTGGCCAATGATCAACCTATCTCGGAGGCAGAGAAAAAACTCTGCATTGCGCTGGGTAAGCGACTGGCCCAGACCGCATTGAAGTTGGCTTCCCCCTCCCTAACCCTCCCCCGGGGGGAGAGGGGACAAACGTGAAAAGCACTAGACCCTTGACGAAGCCTTATGCAGAATCATGCGACATCAACAAAGACCCGATACTCGATGTCTTGCGCGTAATATTCGCAGATCGCAAACACGTGCTAGAGCTGGCCAGCGGCACCGGCCAGCACGCAGTACACTTTGGTCGAGCATTGCCTCACCTTATCTGGCAGACCAGTGAACTGGAACAGAATCATGCCGGCATTCAAATGTGGCTGGACGAAGCGCATCTGCCCAATGTACTGGCCCCAGTGCGTATTGATGCCAATGATGATACTTGGCCAGTCGCCAGCGTTGACGCTATTTTCAATGCCAATACTGTACACATCATATCTTGGCCCGAAGTGGAGTTACTGTTCGAAGGTATCGGCCGCGTGCTGGAGACAGGCGGAATCCTGTGTCTATATGGCCCATTCAACTACGATGGAAAATTTACTTCCGAAAGCAACGCGCGCTTCGATATCTGGCTAAAATCGCGCGACCCGAAAAGCGGCGTGCGCGATTTCGAAGCACTTAATCTGTTAGCCGAAGCGCAAGACATGGCACTGCTCAATGACATCGAAATGCCCATCAACAACCGCATATTGGTGTGGCAACGCACACATTCATGACAATAAAAGTTATTGAAAATATCGCAGACATCCCTGCCGCGCAATGGGACGCGCTTGCAGAGAATAACCCCTTCCTCAAACTCGCCTACCTGAGCGCCTTGCAGGAAACCGGCTGTGCCACACCCGAGACCGGCTGGCAGGCGCAGTTCATCACGATATGGGAAGGTGATCAACTGATAGGCGGCATGCCGCTGTATTTGAAATTTCACTCCTATGGCGAATTTGTTTTCGACTGGGCCTGGGCCGATGCCTACAAGAACAACGGGCTGCGCTACTATCCAAAACTGGTGTGTTCGGTGCCATTCACCCCGGCAACCGGGCCGCGCTTGCTGGCCAAATCTGCCGAGGTGCGCGCACAATTAGTCCGTGCCGCACTGGAGCTGGCGCAGCAGCCGGGTATCTCATCGCTGCACCTGCTATTCCCCTACGACAGCCAAGCACAGGAAATGCAAGCGCAAGGGATGATGCTGCGACTAGGCTTCCAGCTGCACTGGAAGAATGAGGGCTATGCCGATTTTGCAGCCTACCTCGCCAGTATGCGCCGCGACAAACGCAAGAAGATCAATCAGGAACGCCGCCGGGTCAGCGATGCGGGCATCACCTTTGAGCATGTACGCGGTGAAAATATTACCCCCGAACAATGGGAGTTTTTTGTGCGTTGCTACCAACACACCCATGAGCAATACAACTCGCCGCAACCGCTAAACCTCGCATTTTTTCAACGCATCGGCAACACCATGCCTGAACACATCCTGCTCATCATCGCCACACGCTGCGGCCAGCCGATTGCCGGCGCAATCAACTTCTACAACCACGACACCCTGTTTGGTCGCTCATGGGGCGCACTCGAATACCACCCCGGCCTGCACTTCGAAACTTGCTATTACCAAGCCATCGATTTTTGTATCAGAAATAACATCGCCTTGTTTGAAGGCGGTGCTCAGGGTGAGCACAAACTCGCACGCGGTTTTTTGCCCAGCACCACATGGTCTGCGCATTGGCTTGCCCATCCGCAATTTTCAAAAGCAGTGGAAGAATTTCTTCAACGCGAAGCGGGGGGAGTGGAACAATATATGGATGAGCTGAATGACAGTAGCCCGTTTAAAAGAGCTGATCTAAAAACTACAGATGAATAATGAGAGCCAACTAATCGGCCATTCCTCCCAAAATAAA
>JBCKTZ010000024.1:0-20785 GCA_038925245.1 Gallionellaceae bacterium | reverse complement strand
TTCCCGAGACAGCAGCCATTTCGTCAATGCGTTCCAGGCATCCTGTCCATAACCCAATCCCCAGACTATCTTGTCCCCTATCATGATGCCCACGTCCACCGTGCCATGATGGCTGGACACATATGCTGTCATTGTTCCCACCAGATGGCCGTCCGACAACCGACGGACGCTTAAAAATAAGTTTGCAGTGCCATCGAAAGAAGTCAAATAGCGCACGCAACTCTTCTTGTCATGCACCAGGAGTCGTTGATTGCTGAACCGCACTACATCCGGATCATTCAACCAGCTGATATATGTCTCATCAATATCAGAAGTTGTGAAGGGCCGGAGTATTACTTTGACCCCACGCAACTCAAGTTCCTTGTTGTCCATCGTCCTTTAGTGCCTCCAAATTGAACCACACCTTTCGGAAAGCTTTGGCAATCAAATCAACATCATCTTCCGTAAGATCATAAACACACATCCCGAATCCTAGGTAAATCGAATCATTCAACTCCTCAGCCACCGGACATATTCCTTTGCTGTAATTCACTTCTCGATGACAAATGTCAGACGTCCACGGAAAACCCTTTGATCCAAAGGCGATTTTTTTCTGATACATCGGCAACAGGTGAATGTTCTGGTACTTACGGCTGACAGCCACACCCTCTGCTGCAAGGGCGTCACAAATACGGTCACGGCTGACCCCCAGCATCTGCAGATCAAGTTGCATTGCGTAGACGTAGTACACATGAGTTCGGTCTGATCTGACGACAGGTGTTTTCAACCCTTTCAGATCCTTCAGTCCGTCTGTAAGGGCCTCTGCCAATGCTTGCCTTGACTGGACAAATCCCCTGAGCTTCTTGAGTTGCTCGATGCCTATAGCGCACTCAATCTCGCCAAGCCGGAAGTTGTGCCCGACCATATTGCTGAGATCCGCGACACCTTTATCTCCGACAACAACCTCGGCATGGTTGCGTATGAGTTGCAGGCGCTCGGCAATCTGGTCGTCATCGGTTACCATAATTCCACCTTCACCCGTATGGATGTGCTTATGGTAGTTCAGGCTGAAGCCGCCAACATGCGCGCACGTGCCGGCAAACCTGCCTTTATATAAAGCACCCGGAGCCTGAGCCGTATCGGATATCACCTTCAGATTATGTGAAGCCGCAATCGCCATGATTTCGTCCATGTCGGCCGATTGACCAAATATATCCGCGACCATGATGGCCTTGGTGTACGGCGTGATGTTCTTTTCAATCGACTTTGGGTCTAAATTATAGGTTTCGGGATCAACGTCTGCGAAGACAGGAATTGCATTCCAATGCAATATTGCTGTTGCACTAGCACTCATTGTCCAAGGGGTGACGATGACCTCATCACCCGGCTCCACGCCGACTGCACCGACAGCTGCTACCAGTCCTGAAGTCAATGAATTAACGGTGACGGCGTGCTTGACACCAAAGTAGGCAGCAGCCTGCCGCTCAAATTCTTTAACTTTCGGACCACCGTAGAAATCTTCGTGCCATGCGCCCAGGAACTGAGACAGTACACCGCTCTCAATGACTTCCTTGGTAGCTTGTACCTCCTCCGCGCCCATCGAGTTGTATTTTTTGAAAGTGGTTTTGATGGTCTTGTCACCACCAAATAGAGCAAGTTTTTCCATTTTTCTTCCTAATGTTCTGTGCGGTCTTTTAACAGGGTAACTAGCGTCTGGATATTCATTAATCCACTATCGCCAGTGCAAAGAGTATGTGTAGACTTTTTCAGCGCGAGGCTCAATTGGTCGGCGACTCGATATTGGTAATGACTCATGTCATTTGCGATCGTTTCGGCCCCGGCCTGCAGTTGCCTGTAGTTGTCCAACGTTGGGTGAGGGCCTGCTACCTGCCATTCAATGACACCGCCCTGCTCATAGCGTAGCCGACCATTTTGCGCAACAACCTCGATGGTGTAATGGGAAAAATTTTCCTCTTTGGAAGAGCAAAAAATAGCTTCGCCCGTCTCAAACTCAACACGAAAGTCAGGTTCGGCGTCTTGTTCGCCGACGTCACGCCCTGGGTTAATAATTGCCATTGCTTTCACAGGGCCAAACCAAAAAGTCATCAAATCGAGGAAGTGAGAGCCGTTGTGAAGTAACCCCTTTGAATACCAGACAACTGCCTTGAATGGCGAAGCAATTTGACCTGATGTCAGACGGGTCTTCACTTCCATTACACCTGGATCAGCCCTGCGGATGTAGTTGACGAAGAGCTGAACGGCCTGCTCGTGACACTGTTGGACGATGGCTTGCGCATGCTCAGTGCTATAGGCAAGTGGCTTTTCGCAGAGGATCAGGTTTGGTTTGCAGTGCTGCAAAACCTGTTCAATGACTGCCCGATGCGTATTGGTCGGACTGGCCACCACTACGACATCGGGCGAACACTGCAAACCGAGTTCAGCCACGGATGAGAATGCCGCGACTTTGTATTTTCCCGAAAACTGATCTCGAAGCTTGGCCTCAATATCAACCGCTCCCACTATTTCAAAGTCAGGATGAAGGGAAAATGCCCGTGCGTGACTCTGGACATACTTTGACTCGGGTAAATTAAAGTCATATAGCATGCCGATTCCACCGAGACCAACTATTGCGACAGAGTGAACCATGTAAATCTAAATTCCTTCAAAGTGATCCCAGGTCACCGCAACGCCATTTGCGATGTTGGCGCGGAGGCGACGCCCTAGAATGGTTTCAAGATATTTAGGCGCAAGACCAAAACCTGGGCGAACGCTCCTGACCATATCGACGCTAAGCACCTCTCCGGCCAAGGCAGCCCGAATAAAGTACAAGGAGCGTCGGAATTTCACGCTGCCCTGTTCACTCGACTTGCGACTGTAGTCCACTTTGCCGAGCGCTGCCCAAGCCGTCTTGCTGTCTTTGCATAGCGCTGCCAGTTCGGCTGGTTCCAGCGAGAAACTGTCGTCGGGGCCGCCACCGCTGCGGTTCAAGGTAAAATGCTTTTCGATGATAGAGGCACCCATGGCCACGCTGGTGATGGCGGTTGTGTTGTCCAGTGTGTGGTCTGAAAGGCCGGTCACCAACCCGAAACGTTGGATCAGGTCGGGGATGGTGCGCAGATTGTAGTCTGCTGCCGGTGCGGGGTAGCCGCTAACGCAGTGCAGGATGGCGAGCTCTTTGCAGCCGCCTTCGCGGGCGGCTGCTATGGCATCCTGAATCTCTTCGGCATCCGCCATGCCGGTGGAAATAATCATGGGCTTGCCGGTGCTGGCCACGTACCTGATCAGCGGCAGATCAACTGCTTCGAAGGAGGCAATTTTGTAGGCCGGGGCGTTGAGGTCTTCCAGCAGATCGACAGCTGTATTGTCAAAGGGCGAACTGAAGATGGTGATGCCTTGTTTACGTGCGTGCGCAAACAACGGGGCGTGCCAGTCCCACGGCATGTGGGCTTCCTCATATAGTTCGTAGAGCGTGCGGCCATCCCACAGCCCGCCGTGCATACGAAAGTCTTCTGAATCGCAGTTCAGGGTAATCGTGTCGGGGCGGTAGGTCTGGAGCTTGACGGCATCAGCACCGGACTGCTTGGCTGCCTCGATGATCTTGAAGGCGTTTTCAATACTGCCGTTATGGTTGGCCGACATTTCGGCAATGATGTAAGGTGGATAACCCAATCCAATAGGCTGGCTATTTATACATATTGTTTGCATTGTTACACTTTCATAATAGCAAATATTTTTAATAATATTTAATGGCTTGCGTTGAGTCGGCGGCCTACCACTCTCGCTGGCACCCCCTCAACGATGGAGTAATTTTCCACATCTTTTGTAACAGCACTCCCAACACCAATAATGCAGTTTGCACCAATTTTAATACCGGTAGCCACCGATGCACCTATACCCAAAATCGTGCCCTCGCCTATCAAAACATTACTACCTAAAGTGGCATTCGGCGCCAGATGACTATAGCTTCCTATGAAATTATCGTGCGGGATAGTTGAGTTATTGTCAATAATGCATGCATCACAAATTACAGTACGGGTGTCTATTAATGCGCCGGCTTTAATATGGTTTCCACAACCAATTTTAACGGAAGGTGAAATCCAAGCATTAGGATGAATAACATTGATTAATTCCAGTTCCAGCTCTTTACATCTAGTGTGAATCCGCCGGCGGGCACCCGCGTCAGAGACACCAATGGCTATACGTATACCTCTGAGCTTTGTCTCCGAACCCAAAACCCGGCTATGCAATACTGGTATCCCATCTTTTTCACCAACCTGAGAATCATCATCATCAAGGTAACACACGACATGATATTCATTGCCAATTTTGATATTTTCAAATACCGTATAAGCCCCACGGCCACTTCCATAGATGGCCACATTTTTGAGTGTAGGGTGAAAAGTTAGCGGTGGAATATCCTCGGCACTCGCTCTACTTAATTGTAAGAAATCTCTCACATCTTTTTCGCGAATAATGCCGCTAAGCTTAATGATCGAAATATCTACCCCTAACTCTTGCGCTAGTCGGGCTGCCTTAGCTGTTGCCTGTGGCCCCTCATTAGTGGTTTTTTTTTGGAATTTCTTGACTAAATCATCTGCCAACTCTTCGTACGATAACTTATCGATGAAGAAAGCGCCCAGTGGTTGATTAATATCAACAGACTCCATGGATGAGACAAAGCTCTTAAACACACCATCAAACTCAGCCTCGACATCCATCGCAGCCTTTGATGTTTCAAGACCGCAGATTGGCTGACCTCTTTTTACTTCCTGCCCATCTTTTATGTACCAGACAATAACCACTGCGCTCTGATCATTTACACCGAGTTGTGGTGTAATGGCTAGCTTAAATTTTTCAACACTCATTGAACAGATCCTTGGTAGCTTGATAGATATCTTGAACTTGGGGCAGCATCTTTTCTTCGAGTTCTTTCGAACTCGGAATGACAAATTCTGAAGCACCAATTCGTCGTATATGAATTGGTGAATTTTTCGCTTGGCTTTGATGTAACTGGGCCGAAAGTTCTGCACCCCAGCCGCCGTATTTCAAGCTTTCTTCAACGATGAGAACTTTCCCCACCGAAGCACATACTCGTCTTAGCGTCCCCATCGGCAACGGCTTAACCTGCGAAACAAGTAAACAAGTTACGGCGATTTCTTCCTCGAAGAAAGCTTTTTCGGCTGCTTGCAGGACAAAAGGTGACATGCCACCGTACGCGATCAAAACAATGTCTTGTTTTTCAACATCGCGGATCGAAACCTTTATCGTGGGATAGAGTAAATCTTCCGATCCCCCGAGTTTCTGGAATTCAAAGATCGCGTGAGGCTGATTAATATCCATCAGCTCTTGTGCATACAGTGACTTATTCTCAACGAAAAGCGTCACTCCATCACTAGCGAGTACCGCATTTTCAAGTAACTGCCCTGGATCGTGCAGGTGAGACGGCGCTATGATATCAAGATTTGGTGTGTTCATAAAGAATGTTTCCAGGGTCTGACTGTGGGTCGGTCCGTATCCTCGGCGTCCGCCCATTGGCACTCGAATAACAAGAGGTACAGATATTTTTGAGTTGAACATAAGTGGGAACTTAGTCGCACTGTTCACAATCTGGTCGGCCGCGAGAAGTATAAAATCACCAAACATGATCTCGACCACAGGGCGCATTCCACGCATAGCGAGTCCTGTTCCCATGCCGACGATGGCTGCCTCGCTGATCGGCATCGTGAATACCCGATCTGGGAAAGCGGTCGAAAGTCCCTTGCTAACCTTGAAGGCCCCGCCATACGGGTCCAACACGTCCTCGCCAAGTAGCAAAACCCGAGAGTCTTTGTCTAAAAGCCGGTGGAGTGCCTGATTCAAAGATTCAACGTATTTCATTTGGCCATCTCCAAGGAGCGAACTCCCGACTGGTTTGCCAGAAACTCCGCCTGGCTAATGATCTCATTTGCCTCGGCACGAAGCTGCTCACGTGCCTGATTAGTCAACCGAGCCTCCAACAATGGAACTGGATCAAGCCTGCGCATGTCAGCAATCGCCTCTTCCGTGCGAGTGTCATCTCCTTTACTGTGAGGACCGAGTCGCTGTGAATTTATGATGAGTGCGTGCGGCCTTCGATCTTCACGCATATTTGCAATGATTTCACCAGCACAGTCAAAAATCACCTCTGCATCAGTTGTGTCTAGTTCTGTGGTAGCGATTCCGAACGCTTGAGTGCGCGCAGCGATTGATCCGGCGAGATTTAATTCAATCGGCGTAGTCTGGGCGATACGGTTGTTTTCAATAACGACCAGAAGCGGAACCTGGTAAAGTGAGGCTATGTTGAAGGCCTCGTAAACCACGCCCTGGCCCAATGTGCCATCACCAATAAATGCAGTAACTACTGCACTAGTATTGCGAAGTTTCTCTGTAAGGGCCATTCCAACAACAATTGGCATATAGCTCCCTTGAATACCATTGCTGAAGAAGTTTCGATTACAGATGTGCTGGCTTCCTCCCAAGCCAGAACAGATGCCTGTTTCTTTACCCATCAACTCTGCAAGAAGGCCTACAGCATCCCCGGTCTTTGCAAGGTAATGACCATGACAACGGTGATTTGAAAAGACTGTATCCTCCTCGCGTAGGTGACTGATAACACCGACTGCATTCGCTTCCTGGCCGATATAGGCGTGTGTAGTACCGGAAAGTTTACCCTGCGAAAAAAGCGTGAGCACCCTTTCCTCAAATAGGCGTATCAGGATCACTTTGCGGTATAGCTCTTCGCTTAAATTGACTAACATAAGAACATGACCTTAAACCTCTATGAAAAATTTGCGGATTGGATAAATCCACTTACACTAATAACACCCAGGCCATCAGCCACCTGAGCGGCCGCAAGACTCAATTGACGAAGCAACGTGTCACCGTTTTCTGACAAGAGGCTATTTTCTAAAATCCTCTGCAAATCAGAAATGCTTTTCACCGCAATGATTGCTCCAGCATTCTGCAAAGCAGCTGCTACTGCTTGTTGATTCTCCGCTAGTACAAGAATCAGACTAGGCAAACCCAAGCAGCAGCGCTCCCAGGATGTACTGCCTGCAGCGCCAATGGCCCAGTCGCTATCGGCCATGCGCTGGGCCATATCGCTGATATTCACGAGCACTTCGGTTGGCCAGGGCATGTCTTTTGCCTGCGCCCGTACCTGTAGCAGCCACGGCGCTTGCAGCCCCATGACCACGCTGATGCGACAGTCTTGCGGCAACGCGCAGCCTTTAAGGGCCTCCAGCACCTGGCAGGTGGCGTTGGGCTGGTCCACGCCGCCCATGGTGATGAGCACCTGTTTAAGTGCGGGCTGTTGACGGCGTTGGAGGCTGTAGGCGCGCAGCGCGGCGAATTCGGGGCGCAGCAGCGCGTATTGCGGGCCGGCGAGCACTTTGCACTGCGCAGGGACCAGATTGGCATAGTCCTGCGGCTGGCGACCCAGGTTTTGATCGAGTAACAAATCGCACTGATGGGGACGGTCCGCGAGGTCGTCGATGACCATGAGTTTCTGGCAATACGACAGTAATGCGGCTTCCCAACGCTGATCCAGTGCGTAATGGTCCACCACCAACCAGTCGGGTTGCAGCTTGGCCAGAATGGCGCGGGTTTGCTCTGCATCAGTTTGCCAGTCGCAACCCAGCCACGGGGCATGGGCCGGCTCTTTGAGGCGCTCACTGGCGACTTGCGTGTTGGCGGGTGGCGGAGGCAGCTCTGCCGGCAAGGCCGTAACGACAAAACCGCGCTGGCGAATCAGTTCCAGCAGGTGGCCGGGATGCGGCCGGCTAATAAAGTGGCATGCCGCCCCTTGGGCCTTGAGGGCATCGGCAAGGGTCAGACAGCGCATAACGTGGCCGCTACCCATCTGAATAGATGCATCAACTCTGATAGCAAAATGCATCAATCAATTATTCTCTAACAAAAACCAAGTTATATCGTCTTGTGGGAAATTCGGATCGCGTCGATACGCGAAGCCATAATCCACAAGTTGCATCTGCGGGTGACGATCCATGATCTCACCTGCAAAGTCGCGTTTGAAAAGACGGTCAGTATGCCCCCAATAAGGGATGGCCACCGGTGATGGGTTGTAATACTCGGCAACTAGCAGATAGCGGCTGGTGGATGTCACCAGCTTGTCGTACACCTGCGGCAACTCGTTCGGGTTGATGTGTATAAGTACCCCTTTGATCAGCACTAGGTCCCACATCCGTTGCGGATTGAATTCCAGAATGGAAGTGTGATGGACATGGCGGGGGGGGATAACTTCGGCTAACTCGAGAGCCGCATCAGAATTGATTTCTATACCGTGCAGCTCCAGTGATGGGCGCAAGAGTTTGAGTGCCTTCAAGTTCATCCCAATATTGGCACCAAACTCAATACATGTTTGAATCCCACGCCCTGCGTGCAGGGCTCTAGAAAAGAAGTTCAGATTGGATGCCAATAGCGCATCTCCTTGGTTGCGCTGAATGTATTCGGTACCGAAGGAGCCTGCCCAGAAAGTTTCTTGCTCGGTTTTAAATTTTGTTTCAGTGTTCATCATAATTCCTTTTTTCTAATAGCTTATAAAAAATCTCCGCACGCGTCCAATCGTCCGGTGTGTCTATATCAACGACCCTCCAACTTGGAATGGGCAACCCAACACCACTACGATGTATCTTTTCATTAGTAAGCCATGCTTCCGCTTTGCCCCAATAAAATTGTCCCGCATCGTGATAGGCAGGCTCTAAATCCTGAGTTCGGGTTAATTCAAATTCGGGGTAAAACGGCTGCATTTTGCCATCCGGAAGGCGACGCAAAGCTCTTTGAATGGCTGATGGAAATTCAGTAATTGGAAAACTGTAGTCCGCTTGGCTAGATTGAAGTAACTCAAGCGCGCGTTTAAGATCATCTGCGTGGATAAATGGCACCCCCGGATATATACAACAAGCGTAATCAACATCCCACCCTAAAACTCGGCAGGCTGTAATGGCGTGAGCGACAACGGGCACAGTCGGTGTGTAGTCATCCGCCAACTCCTCTGGGCGGACAAAAGGGGTCTCTGCGCCCCATTCCCTTGCAATACGGGAAACTTCCTCATCATCTGTTGAAACAACAACATGCTCGAACAAGCCCGACTGCCTAGCTGCATTGATTGCATGAGCTATCATTGGCTGATCGGCAAATTTTCGAATGTTCTTGCGCGGGATACGTTTACTACCGCCGCGGGCGGGGATGACGGCGATCTTCATGCGACAAGTACTTTACGCAAGCAACTGACGACTTCGTCTTGTTGCGCTTCAGACATAGTTGGGTACATGGGGATACTGATTGCCTCCTTATGGTATTGCTCCGCATATGGGCAATACCCGGCCTTAAAGCCCATCGCTTCGTAATAGGGTTGTCGGTAAACGGGTATGTAATGCAGGTTAACCAGAATGCCAGCCGCGTGGAGTGCATCGTAGACTTGGCGCTGGGTTTGTTCATCTTCGCCCAGCTTTAGTCGAATTGGGTACAGGTGATAACTGGAATAGCTGTCGGGGTGCTGCCACGGGGTCTGCAATGGCAAACCGGCCAGCGCGTCGTCATAGCGCTTGGCGATGCGCTGACGTTTGTTGACAAATTCATCCAACCGGGTCATCTGACTCACGCCTAAAGCCGCCTGGATGTCGGTCATACGGTAGTTGAAGCCCAGGCTGATCTGCTGGTAGTTCCAGATTTCGTCCACAGGTCTGGGCTGCATTTTATTGGCATCGCTAGTGATGCCGTGACTGCGATAGCGCAGCATGCGGTCGGACAATGCGGGGGCATTGGTCAGGGCCATGCCGCCCTCGCCGGTGGTGATGATCTTGACCGGGTGAAAACTAAAAACGGTGATGTCGCTATAACGACAGTTGCCGATAGGATCGCCCTGATACTTGCCACCAATGGCGTGGGAGGCGTCTTCAATAATTTTGAAACCAAAGCGTTGAGCCAGCGCATGAATCGCCCGCATGTCGCACGGTTGGCCGCAGAGGTGAACGGGCACGACGACTTTGGGCAGACGACCTTCGCGTTCTGCGGCACCCAGTTTGCGTTCCAGCGCCTGCGGGCAGAGGTTGTAGGTGCGAGGGTCAATGTCAACAAAATCCACTTGAGCGCCGCAATACAGGCCGCAGTTTGCAGAGGCGACGAAGGTAATGGGGCTGGTCCAGAGCCAGTCGCCGGGGCCCAGGTCAAGCGCCAGACAGGCAATGTGCAACGCCGCAGTGGCGCTGCTGACGGCCATGGCATGTTGGGCGCCGCAATAGGTGGCAACGGCTTGCTCGAACATCGGGACGGCCGGACCTTGTGTGAGAAAGTCTGAACGCAAGACTTCGACCACTGCGTCGATGTCGGCTTGTGTTATGTCTTGTCGACCATAGGGGATCATAGGTTCAGATCTTCCCGATTTTGTCGCGGTTTTGAGCAATCCAGGTGGTCAGCGTTTCGATGCTCATCCATTCCGGGTTGTTATCCGATGAGTAGGTGAAGTCGGGGTGAACAGGCTGCCCCCCGTTGATGCGCGAAGCGTCTTGGCTCCAGTTGTAGATGGCCGGCAGAATCTTGTAATGGCCTTCGTATTCATAGGTGTGCGGCGCGTCTTCGGGGCTAATCATCTGCTCATGGAGTTTTTCACCGGGGCGAATACCCACAATCTCATGCTGCGCAGTCGGCGCGATGGCATGGGCAACATCGGTGACCTTCATCGAGGGAATTTTCTTCACATAGATCTCGCCGCCCACCATGTCATCAAAGGCATGCCAGACTAGATCAACGCCTTCTTCAAGGGTGATCATGAAACGCGTCATTCGCGCGTCGGTTATCGGCAAAACGCCCTTGTCAGCCTGGGTAAGAAAAAATGGGATGACCGAACCACGCGAACCCATTACATTGCCGTAGCGCACAACAGCAAACCGGGTGTCTTGCGTACCACTGTATGAGTTGCCCGCGATAAAGAGCTTGTCCGACGCCAGCTTGGTTGCCCCATAGAGGTTGGATGGACTGCTGGCTTTGTCGGTTGAGAGGGCGACCACGCGCTTCACACCTTGGTCGACGCAGGCATCAATGAGGTTCATGGCCCCATTGATATTGGTCTTCACACATTCAAACGGGTTGTACTCGGCCGTCGGCACGATCTTGGTGGCGGCCGCATGAACGACAAAATCAATATCTTTAAGCGCCCGTGCCAAGCGATCTTTGTCACGCACATCACCAATAAAAAAACGGACGCGCGGATCACCTGCATATAGTTTAGCCATTTCCCACTGTTTCATCTCGTCACGCGAAAAGATAACAAGTCTCCGGGGGTTGTACTTTGCCAAAGTGAGCGGCACAAAAGTGTGACCGAATGAACCCGTACCGCCGGTAATCAGAATAGATGCGTTAGTTAACATATGGATTGGTCCGTTGTGAAAGTTTCTATCAAATCAGGTTAATGACGCTGACTTTAGGTTTGTAATAATTGACGAGGCTTTGCCATTGTCAACAATCTTGCCATCATAGGTGGAGGCTTCTAGCTTGCAACTGGGGAACACGCCTGTCGCATAACCATAGGTCAGTTCCGATAACAGG
This sequence comes from Gallionellaceae bacterium, assembly GCA_038925245.1. Taxonomy (GTDB): domain Bacteria; phylum Pseudomonadota; class Gammaproteobacteria; order Burkholderiales; family Gallionellaceae; genus 39-52-133. The sequence continues at coordinate 9,223 of JBCKTZ010000024.1, read as the reverse complement.
AGCGCGGGATGAAACGGCAAGCCCCCTATGGGCACGTTCCATTCCCCCTCTTTCAATTGCTCCACGATTTCCACCACAAACCGAGCCAAGTGCACTTCTGGTAGCCAATCGTTGTCAAGGATGGAAAGAGGAAGTTCGTGTTGCGGGCAATAGGCTGAAAACGGCTCATGTTATGTATTTCAACTATTTGATAGCAAGTTATGATGTTATCATTTTCAGCTATGGTTTGCACTGTGTGTTTTGGGGCGATTCTAAGCCTGACAGGCTACAAGGTAGTTGGAAAGGGGGTTACTTTGAAGTATTAAAATTTATGGGGCAATTTTTTAGGAAGCTTTTATGAATACATCGCGATATTTCGTTTTTTGTAGCTCAGCATATTTTTTCGTTCGTAAATTCTTACGAGCGAAATATAAGCGATACAAAGTAATTTGTATCGCTTTTTTTGCAACTGAGCTGCGATTAAAATAATCCAAAAATGCACAAGTGAGTGTTTTGCCAGCAAAACGTAACTCTGAGATAGCAGCCTCGTTTCTTTTGTAATATAGATCGTCACCCAACAGATGTGCACGAACTATTCCTCTAAAAATCGCGTTAACATAATATTTATTACGTTTAGCGTTCAGCAGAGAAACCATATATATTTTTGCTAACGCATGAATTTCATCCGAAATTCGCGAATCATTCATTATCTCAGTATACCGACAAAGCTGAACAACTTCATGCTCCCAGTTCACAACGCCCCTCATACTACCAAACGATGCGGCATGACCTGCAACCAAAGCACCCACCTTAGCCAAATATGCAAAGTTATACCGCGCAGCAGCGTGGAAAAGAAAACGAATATCTGAACCGACATCCCGAGATTCATCAATTTCTTGATATATTTCCGCTACCTCACTACGAAACAATACTGAGATCAATGTCAAAGGAATTGACCAAGAGTGCATGACGGAAAAACTCTCTTGTGAACGATAGAAAATAAGACTTCCGTCATTTTTTACACCAGATTCACCGCACAAATTTAATTCATCATCTACATGAATTGACTCTAAGGCGACAAAAGCAATATCGGGATTCTCCTCTAATACAGAAATCGCATCTTCAATAAATGAGCTGGTCAATGCGTCATCATCTGTCAAAATAGAAAAATATTTCGTTCGCACGGAATTAAATACATATTTTATATTTGGCAGCATCCCAATATTGCTTGGATGGCGAAAATAAATTACTCTTTCATCATTCGCTCTTAATGATTCAACGACAGATTGAGTGTCGTCTTTAGATCCATCGTCGAAAATATTAATACAAATATTTTTATATGATTGCAATTGGGCGCTCTCAATGGCTCGTTTTAACATCGCCGATCGCTCATATGTGGGAATCAAAATAGATACTAAAGGGGCGTTATTTTTGTTCATTTTATATTTCCGATTTAAACCAACCTTATGCCGCGAAGCTCTTCCTAAATGTAATCAAGTTTCAACAACAGCAATTTGATCTGTTCGACGTTCAAGTGGGTAGTATTGTGCGAGGTATAAAAATCCAGGTTAGAAATCTTCTCCTCGCACTCGCTTGAGTATTTTCATAATTAAGGTCGCGGTTGTCGGCGGGGATGCAATAGTAGCCGCCCATATCTTTGGCATGTGCGATTTCTTCGCGAGAGACGAGTGTCTCATATAGCTTTTCACCATGACGCATACCTATGATTCTGATCTCGCCTTTATTTGCAAAAACTCCTTCAGAAATTGTGCCAGATCGGCCACGGTACAGGCAGGCGCCTTCTGAACAAAGGCGTTGCCCTGTTTTCATGCTCATACGCATAGAGTACCAAACCCACGGAATCTTCCAACGACATCAGGAAGCAAGTCATATTTGGGTCGGTCACTGTCAACGGCGTGCCTTCTTTGAGTTGCGACACAAACAAGGGGATAGCCGAGCCGCGCGAAGCCATAACGTTACCGTAGCGCGTGGCGCAAAAAACAACCTCTCCTTCTTGCTGCATGCGCGCCTTGGCAACCATCACCTTCTCCGCCATAGCCTTGGAAATACCCATCGCATTAATAGGATTCCGCCTTGTCTGTGCTCAGCACAACTACGCGCTTGACACCGTTTACTGTGGCCGCATTCAACACATTCTCGGTACCGGTGACATTAGTTCGCACCGCTTCCATCGAATAAAATTTGCATGAGAGGCACCTGCTTCAATGCTGCGGCATGTTACACATAGTCCACGCCTCTCATCGCCTGATAAACGCTATCATAGTCTCGAACGTCACCAATATAAACTTTAGCTTGCTGTTGTTCAACGCAATACGCATGTCCTCCTGCTTCTTTTCATCTCGACTAAAAATACGGATCTCGCGCACACCAGAATCCAAGAAGCGTTTAAGCATGGCATTCCCAAAAGAACCAGTACCGCCGGTAATCATCAAAACTCTGTCAGCAAACATCTTGTTAGTCCTCTAATGTAAATTCATGCATTTGCCTAACCAATTCTTTCCACGCTGGCGACACATAGCCTGTTGCCAAATAAAATCGATCCGCATTTAACGATCGATCGATAACGAGTTTGTGATCAGGCACTATATTTATCGATTTTCCATACACATCAGCAACCAACCTCAATAATTCATATTTCGATATTGGGGCAGATGCTACATGATAAAGTCCAGAAATATTAGGTTGTGGCAAGACAATATCACGTATCACTCGAGCAAGCTCTACCGCTGGCAATCCTGAAAAAATCGCACGAGAATAACCTTTTGCCTCATTTTCCTGAGACAGAAACCAACCGAGCAATCCTTGGTCACTTGCTAGGTCATGACCGATAATCGAAGTTCGAATTGTTATGGTGTGAGAGTAACCTAACTCGCCCATATACTTTGCTCTTCCATACAAATCTGTCGCATCTGCTATATCTGATTCACAGTAATTCCCTTTAGATCCAGAAAAGACGCCATCTGTACTGAAATGCACCAATCGAGCACCACACAACCTGCAAAGCATAGCCAATCGATGTGGAAACATCAAATTGACCTGAAGCACCTTCAGCGGATCATCTGTTTCAGCCAAATGGCTAACAATCCCAATACAATTTATTACAACATCTGGTTTAATTTCACCAATAATACTCATCAACAAATCTAAATTCTCAACATCAACACCGGTAATAATCCGCCTATTAAGCGCAGATGGAAAAAAATGATGCACAGAAGGCGATCTTGCAGTACCATAAACTTCGACTCCATTCAGGTTTTTATTGAAAACACGCAGCATAGTGCTGCCGAGCATCCCAGAAACACCAAGAATAAGAACTTTCATATCAGGACCAATTGAACAGTTACCACTTTTTAACTTTCGGGAGTACCGTGTACACATTCTCAAAAAATGGCAAGATCTTCGGCACTATATCTTGCGCATAATTCCAAGCAAGAATAATGCATGCGCCATTGTATTTGGTTTTACCAAAGGGGATTATCGGAATATTAGTGCCTGTGATATATCTGTTCTGGCGAAACGGCGAATCATCAAATACCGCCTCGAAATAGTTACTGGTTTCCGTAAAATTAATGAACATTTGTGATCTACCTGCAGCACCATATCCCCAAACATGATTATGGTTTTTTGAAATTTCAGATACAGCAATTTTTGCAGACGAAATAGCTTCGGCAATTCTTGGGGAAGACAGTGCATCAAACTGGCTATAGTTAAAATGATGATCGGAGATTGAATCATTTGAGTAAAGTTTATTTTTCTTTCTCACCAAAATCCTTAGCCCCCCCCCCCATGCATATCTGTACGGATGTCAGACACAAGCTCAAATCCATTTAAATCAAGGTGTGCTTTAATTGAATCCGAAGTGAAATAACTAAGATGTTCATGATAGATAGTATCAAACTGATCTTCAGAATAAATTGTATTCCCATCGTGAACCTCAATGCAAAATAACCCATTCGGCTTCAAGGCGGTCCAAGCCGATAAAGTTATTTCATTAAGATTATCTATATGTGCAAAAACGTTTGAACAGGTTATGAAATCATACGTTGATTCAAGTGAGTGATCTACGACATATTTGAGATTAAAAAACCCTTCATCAACGTCCAGTCCTTTCGATCTTGCTAGAGCAACAATATTGCCAGACGCATCAACTCCCTTGCAAATATATCCTTTATCCGCAAGCACTGTGAGTAAAGCTCCATCATTGCACCCAAACTCAAGAATACGACTGCCAACCGGTAGGCACAAGCCGATCCATTTAGCATATTGCTTAAAATGCTCTACTAAAGATGGAATAGTTGAAGTAGAGTATCTGTAATCATCATTAAATACTTCGTCAATAGGAGGCAAAGTTGTCACTTGCAGAAGTCCACAATGACTGCATTGTGAAAGATCAAGGGGGTATCGTTTCGCTCCCAATGAATCAATTACGTTAGCGGGGAAATGCCCTGCCAGGGGCTGTTGACCAAAGTCATAAAGCAACCTTAAATTTTTACTTCCACATCCCCTGCAAATTATGCGCTTCATAAGCATCCCTCTTTGTTATTGGCTATGTCATCGTTAAATAGTGGTTCATAATGAACCCATACCAATCAACCGAAGTTGTGCTCTGATTGCATCATGCCGTTTGTATGCTGGTATATAGATAAATAGATTTTTCATATCGCCCTGGCCATTCTGCGGAAGCTGGGGCTGCGCTCGAGTAGTTGTTCGTACGTGCCTTGCGCCACCACTCGTCCGTGTTCAAGTTCCACAATGGTATCACAGCGCCGCACGGTGGTTAGCCGGTGGGCGATGAGCAGGATGGTGAGGTCGCTGCTAAGCCCTTCGATGGCATCCATTACCGACTGTTCGGTGGCGTTGTCGAGGGCGCTGGTAGCTTCGTCGAACACCAGCACGCTGGCCTGCTTGTAGAGCGCGCGGGCGATGCCGATGCGTTGGCGTTGGCCGCCGGAGAGACGGATGCCGCGCTCTCCCACACAGGCCTGGTAGCCTTCTGGACTGCTTTCAATAAAATCTGCAATCTGTGCTTGACGTGCCGCCTGCTGCACCCGATCCAGATCAATGACATTGCTCGGCACACCGAAGGCGATGTTCTCGGCCAGGGTGGTGTCGGCCAGGTAGATGCTCTGCGGTACGTGGGCGATGGTTTGCTGCCAGGCTCTGACACGGATGCCGCTGATGGGTTGCCCATCCACCAGAAGCTCGCCCTCGGTGGGGATCAGCAGCCCCATCAGCAGGTCCAACGTAGTGCTCTTGCCGCTGCCGGTGCTGCCGACAAAGCCGACCCGGGCGCCCTTGGGGATGGTCAGATTGAGGCCATCCAGCACCCAAGGGCCGTCGCCGGTATAACGGAAGCGCACGGCGTCGAAACGGATGGCGTTCTGAATGAGTAGCGGCGCGGGCGCGGGTTGTAGTAGCTCCGCCGGCAGGGGCTGATCGAGCAGTGCTAGAGTATCGGCCAGTGAGGCATGACTGCCGGCAATGTTCGCCCAGGCGCTATAGATCTGTTGCAGGGCCGGTAGTAGGCGTTGCGCGCCAAGTGCCAGCGCGCCGAGCACTGGCAGAGCTGTGGCGATGCCCCCGGCCTGACGGCTAAGGGTATAGGCCAAGGCGGCGATCAGCACCATACCCAGGGCTTCCATGACGTAACGTGGGCTTTGGCTAATTAAGGAGTTGTTGCCCTGCGCTCGCCGCAAGGGGTGGTCGGCCTGGCGGTAGATGTCGCAGTAAACTGGCTGTGTGCCATCCAGCAGCACGTCGCGAATGCCGCCCAAGCCTTCTTGCAGGGCTTTGAGCACTTGAGTTTGTTCGTGGGCGATGCGCTGGCTGTTGCGATGTAGCCGTCGGCGGGACATCCAGGTGATCAAGGCGTAACTGGCACCGAAACCGACAGCCGCCACCGAGGCCACCATCGGATCAATGGCGATCAAGGCGAGCATGATGGCCACCAGCAGCACGGCAGCACTGACCAACGTCAGCAACGACAGCAGTACCCCAAACGTCACGCCGTTGACCTTGTTGGTGATGCCGCTGATCACCTCGCTACTGTTGCGGGCCAGATGCACCCGGTAGGGCTGGTAGAGGGTGCGACGATACACCTCGATGCTGAGGTCTGCACCGCTGGCATACGCGAGCCGGGTGCTAGCCCATAATAAAAGGATGCGGATTGCTCCCGCTATCACGGCTGCCGCGGCAAACGCGATTGTGAGGGGTAACACCAATTGATCGGCTGAGGTGATGCCCCAGGCCAGCGCCATATCCGCGACGATGGGGTGGTTGAATACGTGCTCGGGGGCAACTAGTATGCCGAGGAAGGGTAATACGGCGCCTAGGCTGACTACTTCTGCGAACGCGCTGATTAGCATTAGACCCATTAGTAGGATGAATTGACGTTGGCGGCGTTGGGTTAGGTGGTGCCAGAGGCGGAGCAATAAATTTGGGAGGTTCATTTTAGACAGGGGCAAGGTTCAAGGGGCAAATACAGGACCAAGGCTCAAGATCCAAGGTTCAAGTTAGATCAAAAACAGAATCAAAAACAGAATCAGAATCAAAATCAAAGACAAAAACAAAAACAAAAACAGGTTCAAGGTTTAAAAACAGGTTCAAGGGGGGGGGTAATTCATTACTGAAGGGCTCATAAGACTAAAGCTATACTTTCTGTAAGGAGATTTTCCATGTGGCGCACTTATTCTGAGAATGGGTTAAGCAATAAAACCCCTGTACGCTTAAAATCTGCAATATTCCGCGTAACTAGTGTCAGCCCATGTTCGAGTGCTGTTGCGGCAAGAAGGCCGTCAATGACCGGCACGGGGTCGGGAATATTTAATCGCCCCCAACGATCAGCAACGGCTGGTGTGACGAGTAGAACGCGACCGATGGCACTGGCTTGCACTGTGCTAAACCAACCATCCAGATTCTTTGCGGATGCTGGATCACGGCGGCGTATAGATTCAATTCCTCGTCGAATCTCTCCCAAAGTCAGGACAGAAACAAACAAATCATTCTCATTTGCCTCACCGAACCACAGTCGAACACCGGCATTCGCTCGTTGACCTTTACGGATTTCCGAAAGAACATTGGTATCGATCAAGAATCCCATTTAATTTCACCACGGCCCAAATCGTGCTGACGAGTAAAGTCATCATCGTTGCCTATCTCCGGCATGGCAGCAAGCGCGTCCTTGAATGTGCCTGGCGTCGACTGCCGCTCCAACGGCCAAATGATGATTTCTACTCGCTGATGCTGCACCTCTGGCGGAACAGGGAAAAATTCCGGCATATCCTCTATAACTTGTCTAATTGGTTGCATGATTCTGTCTCCCATAATAATGGCAATAACGCTTTTATTTTACCGGAAAATCTCAGGTCAGGCCTTACATTCGAGAGACAAGGTTCAAGGTTCAAGGGGCAAAAGACAGATTCAAGGTTCAAGTTACAAGGTTCAAGTTAAGGCAAAGGCAAAAACATAAAGACAGATTCAAGGGGCGAGGTTGCCATCTTCTTATTTCTTAGCGGAAATTCAGAACCGGGCTCCGTCACCATATTCCTTCGCTAGATTTACTGCTGTTACTGCGAACGTACAAGTCTTGCAAGAGCACAAAAGATTTTTCACTCAAACGACAACACCAGCTTTTTTCCCAGCGCGGCAGCGGCTTTTTCCAGTTGTTTCAGGGTGTGGTAGTGGCGCGGATCTTCCAGTCTTTTGGCGGAAGGCCATGAGGTTTCCAGTGCGCGCGCCAGCTCGGCCAGCGACCGGTCTCCACGCGCGAGCCGCATCAATATCGCCGCTTGCACTTTGGCATCCGGCGCGATGTAATGCGCGCCCTTGACGCGTTGTTCCGGTGTGGGTATTGCCCGTCCTGACTCGATGTATTCTTCAAGGATCAGGGAAAGCACTTCAGCGCCGTTGAATTCGCACTCGTCCTTGGTTTGCCCTTGGGTGACGGCTTCTGGAATATCAATAAAACGCACAAAAAACCCGGCAGGTTTTTGCGGCTCAAAGATTGCGGGATAATGAATGTCCATAGTTTTGTCCTTTGCTCAACTCATTTCAGTTTGACGCCAGTTTGCCGCTCAATGCTTGCCAATAAGCCTTTGCCGATGTCGGCAGTTCCATGGACAGGGATGGGTATAACCCGCCCATCTTTTTCCATCATATGGTGAGTTAAAGCAAAGACAAAAGACAGGGCGAGGTTCAAGGGGCAAATACAGGACCAAGGCTCAAGATCCAAGGTTCAAGTTAGATCAAAAACAGAATCAAAAACAAAGACAGGACCAAGGTTCAAGGGGCAAGGTTCAAGGTTCAAGTTAGATCAAAAACAGAATCAAAATCAAAATCAAAACAAAATCAAAAACAAAGACAGGTTCAAGAAAAAAAGGGGGAATGGCTTTCATTCTTCTAAATTCCATTCTTCAACCGCCAAGCCAGGCACGCGTAGAAATTCCCGCGCATTGTTGGTCACCAGCACCGAGTCTTCAGCCATGGCATGGGCGGCAATCAATACATCCATGCCGCCAATCGGTTGTCCGGCCCGCTCCAGCGCCGCTCGAATGTTCGCGTAATGATGGGTGGCCTCTACGGGCCATGGACGCACGTCAAAGCCAGCAAGCCAGGCTTCGACTGCGGCCGAAAAGCGTACAGAAGCTAGCTTTACGGCACCAAAACGCAACTCTGCTGCCACGATGGCTGACAGCCAGAGTTGCCCACGGTCCAAGCCGGCGAAGCGTTCGACCATGGAAGCGGGACGGCGGCGAAGCACGTAGCTGCATATATTGGTGTCCAGCGTTCGGCGCATGTTCACAATTCAGGCAAGCGCTCAGGACCAGTCGCGCGTTTGCGGTGGGCTGTCATTGCGATCTGCAAGAAAGGTATCGGGCAAAGGTTCGGTAGTTTCATAAAAGCCCTTGAGCCAATCAGCCATGCTCTGGTCCGGGGCGGGCTCCGCCTGCACCCAAAGGGCATTGCCAACTTGCTCAATACGAACTTCCTTGGCCGCCAGACGCAATTTCGCTGGCAGACGGATAGCTTGGCTGCGGCCACTCATGAAAAGTTTTGCGGTAATAGTCATTTGGCACTCCCGATGGGATATCACACTGGCATATTACATTACATTCAAGAAAATCTCAAGGTTCAAGGTTCAAAAGCAGATGCAAGGTTCAAGGGGCAAGGTTCAAGTTAGATCAAAAACAGAATCAAAATCAAAAACAAAGGGAAAGACAGGTAC